>JALTLP010000230.1 GCA_027001895.1 Chromatiales bacterium
TATTTTCATTTTGCAGGGTGGCTTCAATTAAAACCCGGCCCATTCGCCCGGCTGCGCCGGTGATTGCTATTCTTGTCATTGCTTATTCTCTTTCAATTTCCAGGACAACGATACCCAACAGGTTGGAATTTATCCAGCAGTCATCCCTATTACAAACTAATCACTTTGTCATTTCAATAGGCAGGGTACTAATCAGCGTACATATATAATATATTTTTATTTCACAACTCGCTTTGCGAGTTGCCAAAGAAAGCACATCCCTCGCCGCAACATCATTTTATCGTTTACGTTAATGCTCAGGACATTTTACGACAGGCCTTCCGTGGCCTGATCGTAAAAGCTCGTGCGTCCTGCACTCGCCCTGCGGTGTCACTTGCGCTTTAACAAAACAATAAAATCGCGGCAAAGGGAATTTTAAAACCATCACTTACTCAACAGCATGCAAAATTAAAACAGTTATCTTAACAAACTGGTATCATTATGGTTACTTTAAGTTGATGATAACCTTTCGATTTAATTCACTCAAACGGATGATAACAAGGCAAAAAGGGAAATTAAAAGCGGAGTTTACCTAAAGTAAGTGAGCATTTTCGCTCATTTCACAAAAAAACCACACCACTCGGAATTATTATGGTTACTTTAAGTCGATGATAACAAGGCGGATTAATCATTTAAAAACGGAGTTTACGAATAGTAAATGAGTATTTTAAATGATTTATCCAACACCGACAGGTTAACCAAACCTTTATTACAATATGTTAACTTCTTTAAAGCATTTCAAGTGGATGATAGCAAGGCGAAATGATAATCGAAACGCGGAGCTTACACTAAGTAAGTGAGCATTTTCGATTATTATTTCAACACAGCTAGCACCGCTTGAAATGCTTTAAAGCTTCATGTCTTTAAAAAATTTCTTAACCCCACTCACCCAGGAAGAAGCCCTCGGGCTATGTTGCTTGCCACCACTGCTTAAGGACTCTTCAAGTTGTCTGAGCAGATCTTTTTGTTCTTTGGATAAATTCACCGGTGTTTCGATGCTGACCCGGCAGATTAAATCACCAACGCCTGAGCCACGTACTGCTTTTACACCTTTGCTACGTAAGCGGAATGACTTACCGGTTTGGGTTTCTGCTGGTACTTTTAAGCTAACCCGGCCATCGAGGGTTGGTACTTCAATTTCACCGCCTAAGCTTGCGGTTACAAAGCTAATTGGCACTTCACAGTACAAATCGACCCCGTCACGTTCAAAAATTTTGTGTGGACGGACATTCATATGCACGTACAGGTCACCGGCCGGGCCACCGTTTTCACCGGCTTCACCTTCACCGGACAAACGGATACGATCACCGGTATCAACACCGGGCGGCACTTTAACTGAAAGGGTTTTCTTTTTCTCTACCCGACCATGACCGTGGCAGGTACCACAAGGGTCCGAGATCATTTTGCCATTACCATGACAACGTGGGCAGGTTTGCTGTAATGAAAAGAAACCTTGTTGCATACGCACCTGACCATGTCCGCCACAGGTTGTACAGGTTGTTGGTTTGGTACCTTTTTTCGCTCCACTGCCACCACAGGTATCACATGCAACCTGGGTGGGGACACGGATTTTAACTTCGGTGCCTTTTACGGCATCTTCTAAATCCAGTTCCAGGTTATAGCGTAAGTCGGAACCACGAAAAACCTGTTGACCGCCGCCGCCACGCCCGCCGCCAAAGATGTCGCCAAACACATCACCAAAAATATCACTGAAGTTGGCACCACCGGCACCGGCTCCCCCCATTCCGGCAGAACCATCGACACCGGCATGACCAAACTGGTCATAAGCTGCACGTTTTTGAGCATCGGTTAAAACATCATGTGCTTCTTTGGCTTCTTTAAATTTTTCTTCTGCGTCTTTACTGTCCGGATTACGGTCGGGGTGATACTTCATCGCCTTTCTTTTAAACGCTTTTTTTATTTCAACCGTTGTTGCGGTTTTCTCTAACTCAAGAACTTCGTAGTAATCACGCTTCGCCATACTTTATAAACCTTTTTCCCAAACCACCAAAAGGCGTGAAGATTTCACGCCTTTTAATGTAATGTATTACTTCACCACCAAGATATGCACGGATAGCGAGAAGCTAGATAACGGTGTTATCTAACTTCTCAGCATGCCTTACTTGTTGTCTTTAACTTCTTCAAACTCTGCATCAACAACATCGTCATTTGCATCGGCAGAAGCACCGGCATTAGCTGTTGCATCCGCAGCACCTTCAGCTCCACCTGCGGCACCCTGTTCTGCATAAAGCTTTTCAGCCATTTTGCCGGATGCATCGGTTAAAGCTTTGGTTTTTGCTTCGATATCGTCTTTGTCTTCGCCTTTTAAAGATTCCTGTAAATCTTTAATTGCCGCTTCAATTTTAGACTTCTCGTCAGCTTCAAGCTTGTCACCCAGCTCGTCCATTGATTTTTGCGTTGCATTGATCATGGATTCTGCTGTGTTACGTGCAGTGACCATTTCCTGGAATTTCTTATCTTCATCAGCATGGGCTTCTGCATCACGTACCATTTTTTCAACTTCTTCATCGGACAAGCCACTTGAAGCTTTAATCACGATGGATTGCTCTTTACCCGTTGCCTTGTCTTTCGCTGATACGTTCAGGATACCGTTGGCATCAATATCAAAAGACACTTCAATCTGCGGTGTACCACGCGGCGCTGGTGGAATATCCTGTAAGTCGAATCGACCTAAAGATTTATTCGCATCGGCACGTTCACGTTCACCTTGTAATACGTGTACGGTTACCGCAGTCTGATTATCTTCAGCGGTTGAGAACACTTGCTGTGCCTTGGTAGGAATCGTTGTGTTCTTTTCAATAAGCCTGGTCATTACACCGCCCATTGTTTCAATACCGAGTGATAAAGGTGTTACGTCTAACAGTAATACGTCTTTAACGTCACCGCCGAGTACACCGCCCTGGATTGCTGCACCGACTGCAACCGCTTCGTCAGGGTTCACGTCTTTACGTGGCGCCTTACCGAAGAATGCTTCAACTTCTTCCTGTACTTTAGGCATACGTGACTGACCACCGACAAGGATTACATCGTCAATATCTGATGCAGATAAATCGGCATCGCTTAATGCTTTCTTGCATGGTTCAATTGAACGTGAAATTAAATCTTCTACTAATGATTCAAGCTTGGCACGTGTTACTTTAATATTTAAGTGCTTAGGCCCTGTTGCATCTGCAGTAACATACGGCAGGTTCACGTCTGTTTGTTGCGTAGAAGAAAGTTCAATCTTGGCTTTCTCTGCCGCTTCTTTTAAACGTTGCAGTGCAAGCGGATCGTTACGTAAGTCGATACCCTGTTCTTTTTTGAACTCTTCAACAAGGTAGTCAATTAAACGCATGTCAAAATCTTCACCACCAAGGAAAGTATCACCGTTAGTTGATAATACTTCGATCTGATGTTCGCCATCGATGTCTGCAATTTCGATAATTGAAATATCGAATGTACCACCACCTAAATCGTATACCGCTACTTTACGGTCGCCTTCTTTCTTATCAATACCGAATGCAAGCGCGGCTGCGGTTGGTTCGTTGATAATACGTTTAACATCCAGACCGGCAATTTTACCGGCGTCTTTGGTTGCCTGACGTTGCGAGTCGTTAAAGTAAGCCGGTACGGTGATAACCGCTTCGGTAACTTCTTCACCGAGATAGTCTTCGGCAGTCTTTTTCATTTTCTGTAAAACACGTGCTGAAACTTCTGGTGGTGCCATTTTTTTGCCTTCGGCTTCAACCCATGCATCACCATTGTCTGCCTTGATAATTTTATAAGGCACCATAGAAATATCTTTTTGTACTTCCTCGTCTTCAAAACGACGACCAATTAAACGCTTAACTGCAAAAAGAGTATTTTCAGGGTTTGTTACCGCCTGACGTTTTGCTGGCTGACCAACAATAACTTCGTCACCTGTGAATGCAACAATAGATGGGGTTGTGCGATCACCCTCAGCGTTTTCGATAACTTTTGGGCTACCGCCTTCCATTACTGCTACACATGAGTTCGTTGTACCTAAGTCAATACCAATTATTTTACCCATTTGTATTTATCTCCAAAAAACTAAATTATTTAAAATGTTTGTTAAATCTTAACCTGTTCATTTAATAAGGGCTTTTTTCCCTACATCAAGTGCAGATATAAATTTTTTTAACTTTCTTCTTTCTCACCCTGTGGCGCCCCTTGTGGTGCTTTGGAAACCACCACCATAGCCGGACGAATCAGACGTTCATTCAGGGTATACCCCTTTTGCATCACGTCGATAACCGTATTCGGGTCTTTTTCCGGATGTTCTATCATGGTCATTGCCTGGTGGAAATCCGGGTCGAAGGTTTCATCAATTGGGTGCACCGGATTAATACCAAACTTTTCAAAGGCCGCGATCAACATTTTTGCGGTTAATTCGCTGCCTTCTCGCAGCTTCTCGATATCGGCGTCATCCGCGCTGGCCGCAACCAGGCCCAGTTCAAGGCTGTCGATAACGGGCAACAACTCGGTAGCAAACTTTTCCATGCCGTATTTATGTGCATTTTCCAGTTCCCGCTCACTGCGACGACGAATGTTTTCCATTTCGGCCTGGGCGCGTAAATACTTGTCCTGGGCTTCTTTTGCCTTTGCTTCGGCCTCTTCAAGGCGAGCCTGCAGCTCGGCAACATCCACGGTTTCACTGGATGTCCCTGCCTGTTCCTGGGTTTCATCTAAATTTGTATCTTCTACAGTGTTTTCTGACTCTGTCATAGCTACTCCAAATGCCATTTTTTCAAAATTTCGTTGCGTTTGAGACCCTGCCTAGGATTGTCTCATCAAATCTGTTGCTTTATATGGGGTCAATTATTCTGAGGTCAAGACCGAGCCCAATAATTTTGCGGTCACATCCACAACCGGGATAACTTTGTCATAGGCCATGCGGGTGGGGCCAATAACACCCAGCACGCCTACAATCTGGTCTTCCACTTTGTAAGGGGAAGTCACCACCGAGCACTCACCAAAGGCGGAATAACCCGACTCTTCACCGATAAAAATTTGCATGCCTTCGGCATGAATCGAGTTATCGAGTAAGTGCAGGATATCCTGCTTGGTATTAAATGCCTCGAACAACTGGCGGAGCTTTTCTACATCGCCCATCTCGTTGTAGTTCATCAGGTTGGTCTGGCCTGCCAGTACAAAGTCTGAATCCTTGTTTTTATCAATAACCTGGTCAGCCATTTCCACTGCGGTTTGCATGATACGATGCATATCTTCGCGCACATCCTGCATACTTTTAAAAAGCTTGCCTCGAATCGTGGCCAATTCCTGGCCCGCATACTCCTGATTGAGAAAATTGGCGGTATGTTGCAGCTCAACCGACGAATATTCGCGCTGGGTATGGATAACCTTGTTAATCACCTCGTCATTGTTAACCACCATGATGACCAGCACGCTGTTCGCCGACAATATCAGGAACTCGATATGCTGCAGGATAACTTTTTCACGCCGGGGCAACATGACCACCCCGGCCATCCGGGTGACTGCAGATAACATCCCGGAGGCATTTTCGACCAGTAAATCAGATGAAACTTCGGTGCTATCCAGCCCTAACTGGTGTTTGAACTGGTTTACCTGTTCTTCTCCCAGAGGCTTGATAGTCAGTAAATTATCAATAAACAGCCGGTAACCCTGCACAGTAGGAATGCGGCCGGCCGAGGTATGTGGCGAGGTAATTAAACCCAGATCTTCGAGGTCGGCCATAACATTACGCACGGTCGCCGGGCTAAGCTTGATACCACTGTCTTTGGCCAGCACACGCGACCCTACCGGTTGACCCTCGGCAATGTAGCGTTCTACCAGCGATTTAAGAAGGTACTGCGCTCTTTCGGAAAGCCCCGATTCTGAAAAACCCGAAGAACCAGCCATAAATTTCGATACCCACTGAGATTATTTAAACCCGATAAATTTCTATTATTTTAGCACTCTAATGCACACAGTGCTAACCGCGATTATTTTTAAATCAATAGCTTGTAGCAGTTTGCAGTTGTGGCTATAGCTCATCCCCCCCTCTGTATGATAACGTTATTGCCTATGAAAAATGAATTCAACAATATCGGCCTGATCGGCAAATACGGAGATCCCGGGGTCGAGGTCACCTTACTCAGCCTGTACCATTTTCTGAGAAAACGCGGCTGCCACGTGGTTATTGACCAGGATACCGCGGATACCCTCAACGATAAAAACGTTGAAACCGCCTCGTTTGATGATGTCGGTAAAAATTCTGACCTGGTCATTACTGTCGGTGGAGATGGCACTCTGCTTAACGCGGTCAGAAACCTGATCGATCATACCTGTCCTATTCTTGGTATCAACCTTGGCCGACTGGGCTTTTTGGTGGATGTGTCCCCTTACGAAATGACCCAGCGCATGGGTGAAATCCTCGATGGTAAGTTTGAGGAAGAACACCGTATTATGCTGACCGCCCGGGTTGAACATGCCGATGGCACTTATACCGATGCCGATGCCTTTAATGACGTGGTCGTGCATAAATGGGAAATGGCTCGCATGATCGAGACCGAAACCTATATTAATGGCCGCTGGCTTAACAGCATGCGTTCCGACGGCCTGATTGTTTCCAGCCCGACCGGTTCGACGGCCTATGCCCTGTCTGGCGGCGGCCCGATACTTGAACCCGATATGGATGCCATGATTCTGGTACCTATCTGCCCACACAGCATGAGCTACCGTCCTATCGTCATTGATGGTGACAGTGAGATTGAAATTATTGTCCGCGAAACCGCCAATACCAGGACACAGATAAGCTGCGACGGACAAATAAATATACCGGTAGAAGCCGGTGATAAAATTCATATCTTCAAGAAAAAGGCGATAGTGCGTATTATCCACCCCTGCAAGCACGACTATTTTGAAATTCTTCGCGCCAAGTTACACTGGGGCGAAAACCTCTGACGTTTAAACATTAACTGTTAAGGCTATGCTGACATATATACATATCTGGAATTTTGCGGTTGTCGAAAAACTCGACATTGAATTTAACAATGGCCTGACCATCGTCACCGGTGAAACCGGTGCGGGTAAATCCATTATGTTAGATGCACTGGGTTTAGCGCTGGGTGACCGTGCTGACAGCTCGATTGTGCGTAACGGCAGTGACAAGGCAGAAATCAGCGTGACATTTAGTACCGCTGATACCCCCGATGCAGAAAAGTGGCTGGTCGAACATGAAATGAATAGCGAGAATGAATGTATTATCCGCCGTTCAATTAACACCAGTGGTTCATCCAAAGCATTTATTAATGGTATCCCCAGCCCGATTAAACTTTTGCGCGAGCTGGGTGAGAAACTGGTTGACCTGCACGGCCAGCATGAACATCAGTCATTATTAAAAACAGATTTACAGCGCCAGCTTCTCGACGACTATGCCAACAACCAGCCCTTATTGGAACAGGTACGACAAAACTATAAGGCCTGGCAAACACTCAATACTGAATTCCAGCGTTTAACCCAGGCGAGTAAAGACCGTACCGCACAACTTGAGTTGCTGCGTTATCAGGTAAATGAACTTGAAACACTTAACCTGCAACAAGGCGAAGTTAAAGAAGTGGAAGTCGAGCATAAGCGACTTGCCAATGCTAACCAGCTTCTTGGCAGCAGTGATGCTGTACTAAACAGTCTTGTCGAAGATGAAAATATTAGCGTTAGTCATATATTAAACAAGTCGGTAAGTGAACTCGAAGCGCTAACCCGACTTGATGATGCGGTTAAACCCGCACTGGAATTATTAAACAATGCACTGATTAATGTTGAAGAAGCTGCCAGCGAGTTACGCAACTATAGCTCTGCACTTGAAATTGACCCACAAAGGCTGGAGTTGTTAGAACAGCGCCTTGCCGATATACAAAACCTGTCACGCAAACACAATACAAGCAGTGATGAACTGCATAACTTGTTACCGGCCTTGTCAGAAGAACTCGACAAACTTGAAAATGCTGATGTGCGTTTAGGTAACCTCGAAACAGAAATACAACAGGCACAACAAACCTACCTTGATTCTGCCAACCAGTTAAGTAAAAAGCGCGGCACTGCAGCAAAAAAATTATCCAGGCTGGTCACCGCAAGTATGCAAACGTTAGGCATGGAAGGCGGCAAGTTTAATGTCAGTGTAACTGCCGGTGAAAATTATTCTGCTATTGGTTTGGATACCATCGAATTTTTAGTCAGTGCTAACCCCGGCCAGTCATTAAAACCGCTTGCCAAAGTTGCATCCGGCGGCGAACTGTCTCGTATTAGTTTAGCTATACAGGTTATTACTGCAAAAGATAGCCGTATCCCTACACTGGTGTTCGACGAGGTTGACGTGGGTATTGGTGGCCGCGTTGCAGAAATCGTTGGCCTTGAATTACGTAACCTCTCCGAGCATCGACAGGTGTTATGTGTTACTCACCTGCCGCAAGTGGCGGCGCTTGGCCATCATCATTTACTGGTCAATAAATCAACCAGCAAAAAAGTGACCAGTACACAGGTTTCAAGTCTGTCGCAAACAGAACGGGTAGAAGAAATTGCCAGAATGTTAGGCGGTGTAAATATTACCGAGCAAACCCGCTCACACGCCAGGGAAATGATAGAACAGGCCAGCAAGAACAAAGCGAAAGAAGTCGAGCTGGTTTAATAAATCCGTTGCAGCTTATTTGCAGTCGCTACATATCCCGTAAATTGTTAATGCATGGTCTGTTATATTAAAACCATTCTTATCAGCTATAACATGTTGACGTTCTTCGATGGTTTCATCATAAAACTCTTCCACCTTGCCACATTTAACGCATACGATATGGTCATGGTGCTTACCTTCGTTAAGCTCAAAAACTGAATGGCCACCTTCAAAATGGTGCCGGGTTACCAGCCCTGCCGATTCGAACTGGGTTAAAACGCGGTAAATCGTCGCCAGACCCACTTCATCACCACTGTCCAGCATGGACTTATAAACATCTTCTGCACTTAAATGACGGATATCGGTCGATTCAAGAAATTTAAGAATTTTTAGTCGCGGTAAGGTGGCCTTTAATCCGGCCTTTTGTAAGTCGTTGGTTTCATTAGAGTCTTTCATCATAATACCTGGCAGGTAGTGTTTAATCGTCATATTTAGTATAATTTACGCTCAGTAGTATTATATGCGAAGTTGATGTCCAAATGCGAAATATTCTCATTCTTATTTTTTTATCCCTTACCCTGAACCTGGTTGGCTGCAGTGCATACAAAATTGATGTACAACAGGGCAATACCATCGAAGAAGACAAGTTGAGCCAGCTTAAGCCCGGCATGACCAAGCAGCAGGTACAGTTTTTAATGGGCACCGCCATGCTGGTCGACCCCTTCCACCCGCACCGCTGGGAATATATTTACAGCTTTCGCAAAGGTGGACAAAGCATGAAGCGTAAACGTATTACTCTTATTTTTAAAGATGGAGTACTGGCCAAAATTGATAAGAGCCAGCTAAAAGAAAAAGTTTTTAATTAAACACCCAGCTTACTTATTTAGGCGTTCTTTTTTCGCAGCACGTGCGCGACGTGATTCTTTAGGGTCAGCAATAAGCGGCCTGTAAATTTCAACCCGATCCTTATCACGTAATATATCCGTTAGTTTGGCGACCTTACCAAAAATGCCAACCTTGTTTTTTTGCAGATCTATTTCCGGAAACTGTTGCTGTATATTCGATAACATAATGGCTTTCTCAATCGTGCAGGTTTCATCAACCTCCAGCGGAATAATTACCTGCTTTTCCGGTTTTGCATAAGCAACTTCTACTAACATTTTTTTACTCTTATATTTTTAAGCGTACACTTTAACAGCACGTTCGGAAAATGAATCAACCAGCGTGTTTGCTATCTGGCTAAATACCGGCCCCATCGTCATATCTACCAGTTTACTTTTAAATTCAAATTCCAGCTCAAGACATACCTTGCAACCATCATCACCCAGCTGGGTAAATAACCATTCACCATGCAGCTTCTTAAACGGGCCATCAACCAGCTGCATTTCAATTTTTGTTTCTGGCGTTAAGCTGTTTAACGTTGTAAAGGTTTTATTCAAACTGCTGTAAGCAATTTTAATACTGGCTTTGATTTGATTATCGTTTTTATCCAGTACAGTTGATTCACTGCACCAGGGTAAAAAATCTGCATACGATTCTATATCATTCACCAGCGCATACATTTGCGATGCGCTGTAAGGCACCAGCGCATGCTTGGATATTTTCTTTACTGACATAATTAAAAATCAATTAAACCAACCAGATTACCAAATACCACCAGCACAGCAATCGGTGTTGCATAGCGCGTCATGTAATACCACAGATTATACGCAGAAGCGTTCTCTGGCATTTCAAGCTCATCGGCTGATGAACCCCGCGACATAATCCAGACACTAAACACTGCAATCGCCAGCCCGCCCAGTGGCAGCATAATATTGGCCGTAAGATAATCCAGTACATCAAAAAAAGTTTTGTTCTTAAATTTCCAGAAATTTAAAGGATAAACCTTTTCCCAGATATTAAATGAAAACACCGTTAGCAAACCAACCAGCCAGCAGGCAAACCCCATAATGACCGAAGCACGCACACGTTGAACACCTTTATTTTCAACCAGCCATGCAACAGCCGGCTCTATCAGTGAAATACTCGATGACCATGCCGCAAAAACCAGCAACACAAAAAACAAGGTACCAAAAAATACACCACCCGGCATATGGCCAAAGGCAAGCGGTAATGTTTCAAATATCAGACCAGGGCCTTTGCCCGGGTCGAGGTTGTTGGCAAAAACAATTGGGAAAATTGCCATACCTGCCAGCAAGGCAACCAGAGTATCTGCACCTGCAATAATAAAAGATGTTTTTGCAATAGAAACCCTGTTAGGCAAGTATGAACCGTATATCATAATAGCGCCCATCCCCAGGCTCAGGGTAAAAAACGCATGCCCCATTGCTATAAGCACATACTCAAGAGTAAATATTTTTTCACCTGAAGTATTTAAAATAAATTCTCCACCGGGCTGATGCTTGTATAAAAGGTTATCGAAATTGGGTTCAAACAAAAAAGAAAGACCACGAGAGAACTCATCGGTATTTAAAGCATAACCCACCATTATCAACAAGATAATAAACAGGCCCGGCATTAAAAAACGCACCGCTTTTTCCAGACCGCCGCTGACACCCCGAGCCACAACAAACATCGTCAACATCATAAACAGGGTATGCCAGAACAACAAAGCCATCGGATTGCCAACAAAACTACCAAAGGTGCTGCTTACCGCTTCTGCATTCATTGCGGTGAAGGTACCCGAAGCGGTTTCCAGTACATAATTTAAGGCCCAGCCCGCTATCACCGAGTAATACGATAAAATCAGAAACCCGGCAACCACACCCAACCAGCCCAGCCATTTCCAGTGTGATGTACTGCCCGACTCAATCCCGAGGTTATACATGGTATTCACCGGGCTTTGGCGACCACGCCGACCAATCATAATCTCAGCCATCATAATCGGGATACCAATTATGGCGATACAAATAAGATAAACCAGTACAAACGCACCACCACCATTTTCGCCCGCAATATACGGAAACTTCCAGATATTACCCAGCCCAACCGCCGAACCTGTTGCCGCCAGAATAAAGGCCCAACGAGATGACCATTGCCCGTGCATTGAGGTGCGCTTGCGTACCATACTGAATCCTCCAGGATATTATTCTATTTATACTTCAGTATTTTGCGTGAAATGGTCAATAAGCTCAACTCTTATTCCTTATATATGTATTTCTGGGGCCGGTATCCGTATAATCCCGCCCCATGGCAGGAAAAAAGAAAAAACCGGTTAAAGACAATACGATTGCGCTTAATAAAAAGTCGCGGCACGACTTTCTGCTGGGCGAGCGGTTTGAGGCTGGCCTGCAACTTGAAGGCTGGGAAGTCAAATCGCTGCGCGAAAACCGGGTACAAATGAAAGACAGCTATGTAATGATTATGAAAGGCGAGGCCTTCCTGGTTGGCTGCCTGATTACCCCACTAAAAACATCATCCACTCATATTAAACCCGACCCTACCCGCTTGCGGAAATTATTATTACACCGCCAGGAACTAAACAAGCTTATCGGCGCGGTTGAACGCAAAGGCTTTACCATCGTACCCACCGCCATGTACTGGAAGCATAACCGCGCCAAGCTTGAGGTATCACTGGCCAAGGGTAAGCAGGAACACGATAAACGGGCAACAGAAAAAACCCGAGACTGGCAGCGGGATAAACAACGCATTATGAAAAATAAGTAGCTCTGCAATATAATCCCTGTTTACGCTGAATAGTAAGGTTAGCTTTAAAATTTACAAGGACGATAACCATGAACAAGTTAAAACTTTACCTGATTCCATGCATATTAATTTGCAGTCTTATGGCACTGCCTGTCTTTGCATTAGACAATCCAGACGCACCCGATTATATTTCTGAGTTTAAAGCTAGAGCAACCCCATACGAAAAAAAAATTGATTCTTCTGGATTAACAAATCCTGAACTCATAGCCGCCTACCACAAATACCAGATATTTCTTGATAATGAACTAAATAAAGCATACAAACTAATTTATAAAGAGCTAGGGAAATCTCAGCAACAAGAGCTTAAAAATTCACAATTAATGTGGATAAAATATCGGGATGCAGAATTTAACTTTATACAAAAAAACTGGACTCGAGATAATTTTGGCAGCTCAATATACGGTTCTCGTGGAGCATATAAATCTGAAATTATTCGGAACCGGATAATCCAGTTACTTTACTACGCACTAAACTATTGATTTTTATTATTTAATTATCATTTGAACCAAATATCAACAAAATAGACTAATAACTGACGTATTTATGGTTTAGAATACGCCTGTAGCAGTCGTAAGCTACGCGCTTTGGGGGCGACCTGGATTCGACGTGGGTCACAAAACCGGAGGTGCATGCCGAGGTGCAAATTCCTCGTTAATCTGTTTGCAAACTTATAGTTGCCAACGACGACAACTACGCTTTAGCTGCTTAATAACCAGCGTAAAGCCTTCGGCCTGATGTGTGCTTATACGCTCAGATAACCGGAGTCATCCTATATAAGATCGCGCGGAAACATGTTCGGGGTGGAAGCGTTAAACTCTTACCGAAATCGCGGTTAGACTGCCCTGCCCATCGGGTTGCTAGTCGTTAAATTTAATAGATGTGGATAAGCATGTAGAACCAAAGGCGGAGGTCTCGCGGACGCGGGTTCGATTCCCGCCGCCTCCACCATCTTGTAAATAGCCCTAATGAGCCCTCACCAGCCATTAGAGCTTTTTATTAACCCGCAACTTTACTATTAGGAAAATTAGGGCTGATGCGGGGATTTGCGTACTAACTCACCATCAAACAGCTTCAAACGTACTCTTTCTTAAGCAACTGGCCTCATACTCCAGCACATCTTCTCGCCTGTACCTAACTTGGCTGCCCAGTTTTACATAAATCGGGCCTATACCCTCTGAACGCCAGCGCTCCAGTGTCGCTTCGCTTACCTGCCAACAATTACATAGCTCTTTGCGTCATAAACGCTTGATATTCATTCATATTGACTCTCCTGTAATTTTAGTTGAATAAGTCCCATTTTGGGACTATTATTAACTCTGTGAGAATCATTGCCCTATCGACACTGAAAACTTTCTGGGAAGAAAACCCAGAGTACATGGATGCGAAAGAGCCTACGCTTGCTTGGTATCAACATACCTTAGCGG
>JALTLP010000231.1 GCA_027001895.1 Chromatiales bacterium
CATATGGTCTTCAACCGGGCCTACCAGAAAGATAACTCTTTCTTTAAGCAGTCGTGAGTAAATATCGTAGGCGCGCTCACCTCGGGCTGTTGTTTCAACAACCATTGGCACCATTTGTGAACGAATATCCATATTATCCTGCTGCATGCTTGTTTTATCTCCTGTTATTATTCATCTTATAGGCTTATATCGGTCAATCCGGTTTTTCCTTAACAGCCAAAACCGGAATAATTTCAAACTGGCTAGGCCGCTGGCTGTTTAGCCTCCGGCTGCATTAACTCTTTGAATTTCTTTGTGTTTTCGTTAACCTTCACTTTGGTTAATAACCAGTCGATGATCTGTTCTTCAAAAACAAGCGATTCAACTTCGGCTAAACGCTGTTTATCAGCGTAATACCATGAAATAACCTGCTCGGGTTGTTCGTAAGGCTCAGCAATTTCTTCTACTTTTGCACGAACTTTAGCATCGTCCACCTTAATATCATTAACCTTAACAATTTCGGCCATGATTAAGCCCAGACTCACCCTACGAGCGGCCTGATCTTTAAACATTTCAGGATTAAGCTGGATATCGCCAGCATTCATACCCTGCGAAGTTAAATTATGCTGCATTTGCTGCATTAAGGTTTGTGATTCCTGATCTAACAATGCTTTTGGCACATCCATTTGATGCAATTCAAGCAGCTTATCCATAGCCGCCTGTTTTAAATTGGCTTTAATTTTGCTGTCCAGTTCGCGCTGCATATTTTCTTCAATATCTTTACGCATTTGCTCAATATTGCCATCTTCAACGCCCATTTTTTTGGCAAATTCTTCGTCTATTTCAGGTAACGCAACCTGCTCCACTTTCTTCACGCTAATCTTGAATTCAACCGGCTTACCAGCGAGATCTTTTTGTGGGTAATTTTCAGGAAAAGTCAGCGACAAGGTCTTTTCATCGGCTTTCTTTAAGCCTTTAAGACCGTCTTCAAAACCAGCAATCATACGACCTGCGCCTATTTCCACACTCATATCCGTACCAGTGCCGCCTTCAAAGGCCTCACCTTCTACTGTTCCGGCAAAATCAACCGTAACCTGGTCGCCATCATCGGCAGCACGATCAACTTCTTCCCAGGTTTTATTTTGCTTGCGAATGGTTTCAATCATTTCATCGACATCGGCGGCGGTAATTTCCGCGACATCTTTGTCGATTTCCACACCATCAAGGTTGGCAATTTCCACTTCCGGGTACACCTCAAAAGTTGCGGTGTACTTTAAGCCATCGGTTGCGACCAGATCATTACCAATGGTTGGGCCACCGGCTGGACGTAGTTTTTCCTGAGTAACCGCTTCGTAGAACGTGGATTGCACCAGATCACTGATGATTTCCTGGCGAACCTGACCACCGTAGTGTTGCTTAACGACTTTAAAGGGAACTTTACCCGCACGAAAACCCTTAATTTTGGTGGTTTTCGCCATGTTTTTTAAACGTGAATCAACGGCCTCGGCAATCTGGGCCTCTTCAATTTCAACCATCATGCGGCGTTCAAGCCCCTGAGTTGTTTCTACCGAAACTTGCATACTCATAAACCTCTTAATATCAATAACTTATAAAATTTGGTGCGGAAGGTGGGACTCGAACCCACACGCCTTGCGACACAGGTACCTAAAACCGGCGCGTATACCAATTTCGCCACTTCCGCTAAAGACTCTTATTATATCAAGCATTTGATTGATTGTTAAAAGGTAAAACCTTTTAAACTCAATACTTGTAAGGAGATGTTTTACTTAAAAATGTTGATTGGCTAAGTAAGTGCGGCATCTTAGCAAAACATGACCGACCTTGGTATTAAATTCAAAATTATTTTATAAATTCTTTACACTTTCCAGCACGCTTTCCAGTCGCTGCCAATCGGACTCCAGACCCGGCAAGCCAAACCGCAGACTCGTGCTACGGTGTTTAGCAGACGTTTGTTCCACATTAAAGTAACGCAGTAATATGCCCTGCTTTGCAAAATGTTCATAAATCTGGAATGCCTTTTCGGTTTTAAGCCAGACAAATAAACTGGTGTAAGCTGTTGGCTTTAAGCCAGACGCCTTTAATGTTTTTACTAAACGCTCAACGTTTGTTTTTAAATGAACTATCGTTTTTTGCTGCCATTGCGAATCGACTAAGGCCTGTTTAGCAATTTCGATTGCCGGAGCAGAAACCGCCCACGGCCCCAATAACTTTTTTAATTCCGCAAGCAAATCACTACTGGCTAAAACAAAGCCTAAGCGAATGCCTGCCAGGCCAAAAAACTTTCCAAACGAACGTAATACAATTAAATTTTCAAGTTCGCTATAAGATGCCATGCTGTTTTGCGGTGTCATATCCATAAAAGCTTCATCAATAATCAGCCAACCATTACGTTCGGATAATTGCTGACGCCAGCGTAATAATTTTTTCCGGCTAAAACATTCTGCTGTTGGGTTATTCGGGTTAACAATAATAACCACATCGATATTTTCTATATTTTTATCAATTTCGGTTGAAGATAAATACTGAATTGCATAGCCAGCTTCACGCCAGCTCCGCTCGTACTCAGAATAACTCGGGGATAAGACCGCAACCGTAGCCGCTTGTTTTAAAGCCTGTCGAGATAAAACCGCCTGATAAAGTTTGGGTAACAACTGTATCGCCATTTGCGAACCGGCAACGGCTAAGGCATAGCTGCTTTTATAATAATCACAGGCAATGGATTCCAGCTCATCTACCTGGTCGGGAAGTTTTTGCCAGACAGTTTGCTGTAATACAGGAACCGGCCAGGCAAACGGGTTTAAACCCGTTGATAAGTCCAGCCATTCATTTACCGGAATATCGAAATGCTTTGCTGCCGCTTCGATGTTGCCACCGTGCCGAGGGATAAAACTTTTTGTAATGTTATCGAACGGCATTAATAACGCCCCATACAAAAATAACAACCAACCATAACCCTAAACTACGCTGTACCAGTTGTATGCTTTGCTTAATACTGAGTGCATCCGGTTGTTTACCTGCACCCAGTAACGGGCGATTAACAAGCTGCCCATGATATTGTGCCGTGCCGCCTAAGGTTAAACCCAAAGCACCGGCGCCGGCCGACATGACCACACCGGGATTAACACCCTTCCAGTTCTTTGCCTGTGTTTTCCAGCATAACAAGGCCGGTTGAGTATGACCGACTATTGCGTATGTTAGTGCTGTTAGTCGTGCTGGCAACCAGTTAAGCACATCGTCCACACGTGCAGCAAACCAGCCAAAGGCATGGTAACGTTTATTTTTATAACCCCACATGGCATCGAGGGTATTGCTTAAACGGTATAACACCACACCCGGTGCGCCCAGAATCAGAAACCAGAACAGTGCTGCAAAAATAGCATCGTTACCGTTTTCCAGAACGGACTCAATCGTTGCCCGGCTGATATCCACATCCTGCATTTTTTCGGTATCCCGGCTTACCATCATCTGGATTTGGTATCGCGCCTGAGGTAAGTCCTGTTTTACAAGTGCCTGTGATACTGCCATCGCGTGTTGCACTAAACTCTGGCTGCCCAGTGCAAGATATAAAAACAATACCGATAAACTCAGATTTAACCACTGTAGCTGTTGAGTTAACCAGTATGTAATCCATACAAAAGGCATGATAACGATTAACCAGCAAAGTATCCCTCGAAGTTGACGATTGGCATCGGCTGTCACTTCACTGCCGTATAAGTAAGATTCGAACCAACTGGCAACCCGACCAAACCCGGCCAACGGGTGAAAGCGTT
>JALTLP010000232.1 GCA_027001895.1 Chromatiales bacterium
CTATGACAGTAGCGTAAGTAACGCCATTGCAACCTATAATGCCAACCAGACAGTCGCCAATGCCAGCAGTGCGCTTAATGTTGTCCAGAATTTACAGGCAGATCTGGCAAACGTTTCCAACCAGCTCATTCTTGCCGATGTTAATGCATCGTTCGCCATTGGCATTCCCGGTAAAAGTGCAGGAGGTGCATTTTATTTTTTGCAGCGTGGCGTGGGTGACGGTAATATCAATATTACTGCCAGCGACCAGGCGCTTATAGAAGACTATCAGGAAGCCTTGTTGTTTATTTCTTCTGGCGGTAGTCAGGGCAGTGCACACCCGGAACTGTTCAGTGGCGGCAACCTCATCGACCCGATAAGCTCGTTAACCTCGACCGCTAATGCACGCGCTGCGGTTATTTCTGAAATGGGTGTCAGCATGGCTTCGAGCTTTAACATCTATAATCATAAGATATTGCTTGCAGCCAAACCCAAATTATTTAAAGTTAAAACCTTCGACTACACATCAACGGTAACCAATAACACCTTTAGCAAACAGCTGCGGGATAACGATCAGTGGAAATTAAATATTGATTTTAGTGCCAGTTACCAGCTTAATAAAAACTGGCGCATGGGGCTGGTTATTAAAGACACGTTTGCCAAAAGCTTTCAAACCGCTAACGGCAATACGATTAAAATAAATCCCCAACTGCGCGCAGGTGTTGCATACTTTCATCCTGGCTATACCCTGACGGCCGATATGGATCTGCTGGAAAACAAAGGCCTGTATGAAAATAACAAGAACCAATATTTATTGCTGGGGGCCGAAATGCCGGTATGGTCATACCTTAAATTAAGAGCCGGTTACCGCTATGCCTTGCAATCCAAAATAGCCAGTGAAGCCGGTATGCTGTCTGTTGGCCTGGGTATTAATCTTAAATCTTTTTACCTGGACTTTGCTTACGCTGAAAACAGCGAGCAAATCGGTGCTGGCCTGATGCTGGGTTTTACTTTCTAAATAAAGATCAGGCTAATTTTTATACCCTCCTGGCTTTCAGTGGTTTAAACTAACGCCCATGGAAAATATATTACAACAACTCACGCGAGTCCTAGAAGAACGCAAAAACGCCGACCCCGACAGCTCTTACGTAGCAAAATTGTACGACAAGGGACTGGACGGTATTTTGAAGAAAATTGGCGAAGAAGCCACCGAAACAGTAATGGCGGCCAAAGACGGCGATCCCGAAAAAATCATCTACGAAACCGCCGATTTATGGTTTCACTGCATGGTTTTACTTGCAAATCAAGGGCTTAAGTCAGATGATGTACTTAATGAACTTGCCCGGCGTTTTGGCCTCTCAGGTATTGAAGAAAAAGCCAGCCGCAACAAAAGCTAATTTGGAACGTATCGCTGGCAGCCTGTCATACTATATAATAGAGTGCTGATTTAAACAGCCTCACAAATAACTTGGAGTTAACAACATGGGTTTTGGTGTAACAGAATTAATTATTATCTTACTAATCGTTTTAGTACTGTTTGGTGCAAAACGTCTTAAAAATGTCGGCTCAGATCTCGGTGCCGCGGTTAAAGGTTTCCGCACATCGATGAAGGATGAAGAAAACGCTAATATCGAAAAGAAAAATAACGATGTTATCGAAGGTGAAGTGACCGGCTCGAAAGTCGATCAGGCTAAAGAATCCGATAAAGTTTAAGCCAACTTTTACCATCATTTTATTCACAACACGAACTTACTATGTTTGATATTGGCTTTTGGGAACTTGCCGTCATCATGATTGTTGGCCTGATTGTTATCGGCCCTGATAAATTGCCAGGCATTGCCCGTAGTGCCGGTAAATGGGTGGGTAAAGCACGTTACTTCATTAATAATGTTAAATACGATGTACAAAAAGAATTACGCGCCGAAGAACTTAGACAGGCGATTGAACGTGATGCCGGCCTTGATGAGCTTAAGCAAATAATGAATACCGACAAGTTCACGCTCGAAGAAGACGATGATCCGGGCTACCTCGTCAGCGCCATCGATGACGATGCCGTAAAACAAACCCCTCCGGCTGAAACTGATAACACACTGCCCGATGACCGCGATGATTTCGATCACGACTATCATGATAACGAAGATTCTGCCAGCAACAAAACATGACCGATTCCAGTAAGCCGCAACAAGAAACTGAAATTCCATTTTTATCGCACCTGGTTGAGTTGCGAGATCGTTTATTGCGCAGTGTGCTTTTTGTACTGGTTATTTTTGCTGGCCTGTTTTATTTCGCAAACGATATTTACCAGTTTATCGCCACACCACTTATGGCCAGCCTGCCGGAAGGCAGCTCGATGATTGCCACCAAAACAGCCGCCCCTTTTTTAACCCCGTTTAAACTGGCTTTAATCACCTCTATTTTTATTGGCATGCCGTTTCTCCTGTACCAGGCCTGGAGCTTTATCGCACCGGGACTTTACAAGCATGAAAAGCGTCTGGCTTTTCCTTTGTTATTTTCCAGCATTGTTCTATTTTATGCCGGTATGGCCTTTGCCTACTTTGTTGTATTCCCGCTGATATTCGGTTTTTTAACCACCGTTGCACCGGAAGGTGTTACCGTGATGACCGATATTTCTGATTACCTCGACTTTGTGCTTAAACTGTTTTTTGCCTTTGGTGTGGCCTTTGAGGTACCGATTGCCACCATTATCTTTGTTGTGATCGGCTGGACAACCCCGGAAAAGCTGGTTGAGAAACGTGCTTATATTATTGTTGCTGCCTTTGTTGTCGGCATGTTACTTACCCCACCGGATATTGTGTCACAAATAATGCTGGCCATTCCAATGTGGTTATTATTCGAAGCCGGTGTTTTATTTTCCCGTATGATTCTTAAAATGCGTAAACAACGTGAAGAAGAACTCGAAGCGGAAGAACAGGCAGAAAATCAGGCTCAGACAAGCGCTGCAACACAAACAGCCACAGAAGAAACAGAAATGACGGATGAGGAAATGGATGACGAATTCGAAAAAGCCATTGCCGAAGAAGACGCACTCAACGAGCCGGATAATAAAGACTTGCCTAAGACTTAAACAGCCTCTTTTTCCAGAAGCCTGTATTCCCACCCACAAATATTTCTTAAAGTATGGAATAAAACAGCCTGTTCCAGGTTATAGTCAGAACAAACAGAGTTTTTACCTGTCCATCTTATTCCAATAACAACATACGATTATTCTTATGAATACCAAAACTTTCAAAAATCCGGCCAGACTGTTTTTTTTAGTTAGCATCATCTTACTGAACGCAACATCCGTTTCAGCAAAGCAACTCAAAAACCAGCTATATAAACATGCCTCACCCTATCTTGCAATGCACGGCACCGATCCGGTGCAATGGCAGGACTGGAGTGAAGCCGTTGTTAAACGAGCAAAAAAAGAAAACAAGTTAATATACATATCCAGTGGTTATTTTTCCTGTCACTGGTGCCATGTTATGCAGCGTGAAAGCTATAAAAACAAAGACGTGGCAAAAATATTAAATAAATACTTTATACCAGTAAAAGTTGACCGCGAACTTAACCCGGCACTTGATGCCCGGCTGATAGACTTTGTCGAAAAAACCCAGGGACAGGCAGGCTGGCCTTTAAATGTTTTTATCACTCCCGAAGGTTACCCGCTGGTCGGGATGACTTATTTACCAAAAGACAATTTTATAAAAGTACTCAACAACCTTAAACAACAATGGAAAGAAAAGAACGATTACTTAAAGTCTGCCGCCCAACAGGCAACAACCCAAT
>JALTLP010000233.1 GCA_027001895.1 Chromatiales bacterium
GTCGTGATTTTCTTAAAAGTAGTAGTTTTATAACCGGTGCAGCAGCAGGTACCAGTTTGTTTGTTGGTAAAAACCCGGAACTCGAAGCCGCACCGGCTGCACCGTCAACCGGTGAAACCAAAACGGCCATCGCGCAATGTCCGTATTGTGGCGTGGGCTGTGGCACCATTATCCAGACACAAAATGGCAAGATTGTTTCCATGCGACCGGATAAGGACCATCCAACCAACTATGGCTTGCAGTGTATTAAAGGTTTAACCGCAGCCGAACCGATTTATGTTGACCGTATGGAAGGCGACCCGTATGTGCGTAAAGATGTATGGGCTGAATGGCAAAAACCAGGTCATGGTGATCTGGAATACATCAGTAAAACCAAGGGTTCGTTTGACGAAGAACATTTTGTACGTGTGCCTTATCACGAAGCGGAAGAAATGACCGCACATAAAATTGCCCATCTTGCTAAAAAATATACCGGTAACTCTATTGGCTTATATGGTTCAGGTCAGTTAACAATGGAAGGCCAGTATCTGGAAAATTTATTTATGAAAGGGGTGCTGGGTTCTAATACTATCGAGGCGAATGCACGTATGTGTATGACATCGGCAGTAACGGGCTACTTTAAAACACTCGGCTCGGATACACCACCACTGGCATACGAAGATATTGAACTGTGCGATATGATTATGCACTTTGGACATAATGCACGTGAATCGCATCCAATTATTTTCTGGCGGGCAGCGGATCACAAGCGTAATAAAGATATCCCGACGGTTGTTGTTGACCCTCGTTATACGGGAACGGCAAAAGGCTACCAGGACATTAATGCCAAAAACTCGGTACATGTGCCCGTTCTAAATGGCGATATCAGCTTCTTAAATTCTATTGCCCATGTGTTATTAAAAGATCACCCGGATGTTATTGACTGGGACTTCTTAAAAGCACACGTAACCGGCTGGAAAGAATATGTTGATGGAGTTACAAAAGAATACAGCCCGGAACAGGTTCAGGATCGTATGGGTGGTAAAAACCATGACGTATCGCCAGAACTTATTCGCAAAGTGGCCGGTATGTTTGCCGATGCAACCCGTAAGCGTTTAGCACGTAGTAAAGGTAAACACTCTGGTAAAGGTTATGGTGGCGTTATTATTATGTGGGGTATTGGTTATAACCAGCATATCCATGGCCAGCATAATACGATTTCAATTATCAACCTGTTAACCTTAACCGGCAACCTGGCTAAACCGGGTTGTGGGCCGTTTTCCATGACCGGCCAGCCGAATGCAATGGGTGAACGTTTTACGGGGGGGTTAACCGGTCGCTTACCGTTTAATCAACCATTGAAAAATTCGAAACATCGAAAATGGATGGCAAAAAACTGGAATGTACCTGAAGCCAACCTTGTTAAAGCAATGAAGGCAAAAAATCCGGGTATGGCCATTGGTATGATGGAACGAGCATTAAAGGATGATGTAAAAGCATTTTTCTTTGTCTATGCAACCCATATTGATTTGCCGGATCAAGACAACCTGATTCGTCCAGCATTGATGAAAACATTTAACGTGGTACAGGAAATTTATCGTCATGCACCAAACAATCTGTATGCGGATGTTATCTTTCCGGCTGCGACCTGGGGTGAAGTGGACGGTGTGTATATCAGTTCAGAGCGCCGTATTAACCGGGTAGAAAAAGCGGCCGAGCCACCTCCAGGCTGTTTGCCGGATATGGACATGGTTATCGACAAAGGTCGAGCCATTGCAAAATTACTAGGCTTGCAAGCCGATAAAATTTTCCCATGGAAAAAAGGTAAAGACGGTTTCTATGATGCCGAAGAAATTTTTCGGGATGTGGTTAAAGCATCGGAAGGTACCGATACAGATTTGACCGGTATGCTGGAAGTTGAAAAAGTGGATAAGAAAGGTTTATACCAGCAGCTTCACGATTTACGTGGCATCCAGTGGCCAGCACCCACTTATGAAATTGCCAAAAATGGTGGCACCAAGCGTCGTTATATGATGCAGGAAGGGGTATGGAAAAATAAACCTTATGGTTACTTCCGTACCAAAGATGGCAAGGTTCATATGAAGTTCTGTCAGCAAGACTATAGCAAGCGCGAAGAGATCACTAAAAAGTTAATGGAATTTGGTGATAAAGAGGGTGTTTATACCATTGATAATATCAAGCTGCTTAAACAGGCGCGCGATATGGGGTTAACACCAGACTTACCGGATGAAGCACAACGGGGTAAAAGCTGGAATGATGTTCCAAAAGATAAATACCCGTACTGGTTAGGTCTGGGTGTGGTGTATGAGCATTTCCATACTGCAAAATCAAACCGCAGTCCAACCACACGTCGATTAGTGCCGGAAATGTATGTTGAGATGCATGTTGAAGATGCCAAAGATCTGGGTATTAAAGATGGCGATAAGGTTCGTCTTGTTACTCGACGTGGTTCGTTTGAGGCAAAGGCACAAGTAGGAACAAATAGTCTGGTTAAACCGGCTCGCAACAGTGTACCACGAGGCTATATGTTCAGCCCGTGGAACCTGTCGGTTGCTGACAGTGCAGACCCTAAAAAGAACAAGTGGTTGGTTAACAGTACTTCCAGTCGAGTTTGGGATATTGTTTCTGGTCAGGTGGACTTTAAGAAACTCGCCTGCCGGATAGAGAAGGTATAATGTGACTCGTCATACCCGCTTATGCGGGTATGACGTTTTAAATATGTTCATTACCGCTTATGGTTATTTTGTAACAAGCCCGTAATGAGTCAGACAAGGTTGTTACCATTAAAAACATGAAACGCAGAAACTTCCTTCAGTATTTAGCCAGTTCAGGCTTGTTAGCATTTGTAAATAGTGAAGGTGTGCAGGCGGCATTTGCACCCTCAATACGTTATCTTCGTCCTCCAGGTTCTCATGATGAGAAAAAATTCCTGTCCAAATGTATTCGCTGTGGTAAGTGTGGTGAGACCTGTCCTAACAGAACGATAAAGTTCTTCTCGACAGAAAACGGAATTTCGTCTCTGGATACCCCCTATATTATTCCACGAGAGCAAGCCTGTATTTTATGTATGAAGTGTGGCGAAGTTTGCCCTACGGGTGCGATCCCTAAAATTGAATACAAAGCCGAACCTATTATGGAAAAAGTAAAAATGGGCATGGCGCGAGTCGATACAAACCTGTGTTTATCCTATCAGGGTAAAACTTGCGGTGTGTGTTACCGCGCTTGTCCATTACAGGATGTTGCAATAAAAGTAGGCCGTCTTGAACAACCTCACGTACTGGAAAAATGTGTGGGTTGTGGCTTATGCGAACGTTCCTGTATACAAATCCCTCAGGCTATTCGGGTAATACCAAAGTATCAGGGTTAGCTTTTAATCAGGATTTTAGAAGAAATAAATAATGAAAAGTTTTTTACGACATTTGAACAAACTGCGTTGGCTTAGCTTGTCGATAGTTTTTTCTATGTTAATTATTTTACCGTTTATTCATTTGTATCAGACCTATGAAGCGGCGCATGCCTACGATTTATTAACACCGACTGAAAAAACAATTTCAGATACAGTTGAAGCATTAACATCACCTTTTGTAAAAGATCCTGATGAACTAAGTGCTGTAAAAGGCAATACCTGGTCAGGTACCTTGTTTGGTTTAAAACTGAGTGATCCACTTGCGGTATTAGGGCAGATTTTTGCGAGCATGTCATTTTACTGGGCTTTTATTGTTACAGCACTTATTCCCGTTGTTATTACTTTATTGTTTGGTCGAGTGTATTGTGGCTGGATTTGCCCGGCAACATTTATCTATGAGTTAAACGATAACCTGGCTGCCTGGTTACGCAAGGCGGGTTTACCAGTAAGCCGACGAAAACTGGACAGACGGATCAAGTATATTGTTCTGGTCGTTGGTTTATTGCTATCCGTTTACTTCGGTGCTGTGATGTTTGGCTCAGTTTATCCACCGGCAATAATTGGCAGGGAAATTTATTATGCCATTGCACTGGGTGGCTTTGGTGCCGGTGCCGTATTTTTTCTTTTAACGTTGTTTTTCGATTTAATGGTTACCCGCCGTGGTTTTTGTCGTTATGTTTGCCCGGGCGGTGCGTTGTATTCTTTATTAGGCCGTTATCGTTTATTCAGAATAAAGCGTGATGTAGCAACCTGTAATGACTGTGCCAAGTGTAACGTGGTTTGCCAGTTTGGACTTGATCCATTACAGGATGACTTCGGTATGGAATGCAATAACTGTTCAGCCTGTATCGCAGTTTGTCCAACGGATGCTTTAAGTTTTACTGTCAGCACACATGATGTGGCTTTCCAGGGGCCGGGACACCTTGGTCACAAGTATCGTAAAGCGCATCCTGATGTAAATACCAGTGAGACGTCTGTTCAATGAAACGGCGCAGCTTTATGAAAACATTAACAATGGGCGCAGGGGTTCTTAGTTTTGGCTTATTGCCTTTTTTTATGGGTCGAATACTACGCCCCAATGTTAAAGCACATGCTGAGAATCGAATTCCTTTACCCGGCGCGCTAAAAAACCCGGAAGATTTTGCCAGAGCCTGTATTGGTTGTGGTTTATGTGGCGAGGTTTGTCCTGTGCGCAGTGTTCAGTTTTATAAAAATGATGGTGGCTTTTTAGCAGATACACCTTATATCGATCCGGAACAAAAAAGCTGTATTTTATGTGGCCTGTGTATGGAAGCCTGTCCTACTAATGCTTTAACAGTTACCCCGGTTCGTGAAATTGATATGGGAACCGCTCAAATAGACAGGGCAGCCTGTTATCCCTGGGTAGATGCAGGTGTATGTGGAGCCTGTGTCAGTATATGCCCATTAGGCAGTTCGGCAATTGATTTTGAATTTGGTAACTTTTATCGCCCGGTGGTACAGGATGGTTGCGTGGGTTGTGGGCAATGTGTTGAAGTTTGCCCGGAACCAAGTTTACCGATAAACATTGTCAGCCGTGAGCATGGTAAGGTTGCGCAACACGGTATTGGTGTGCGCAAGATGGAACGTGGCCAACGTGGTTTTTGAACGGTACTGTAGAAATGAAATTAAGTAATGATATTTATCGGTGGTAATGGGTTGCTAATCAGGAGTTTTTCTTTGTGTCCTTCGTGTTCTTTGTGGTAAAAAAATGAATATTAAAAAACTGCTTATTGTTTTTGGTTTATTTGTAGTTACATCAAATTCGTTTGCTCATCACGTATTAGGCCGTCCTTCGTATAGTCTTGGTGAAGATTCCAATACGCCGCCCAGCATGCAGATAGAAACGCAGATAGGCGCTTACTATCTTACCTATATGGCATTTCCTGCTTTTCCCAAACCGGGTGAGTCTGGCCGTGTTAATTTATATGCAAGCCGAATCGATAATGGCGCGCCTTTTAATGGTGAAGTTGTTTTTAAAGTGCGTGACGATAGCTGGTTTTCATCAAAAGAAGAAGTACTCGGCACCCGGAAAATTGATGACGGTGTATATCGTCAGGGTTTTGTGTTTAAAGAAGCCGGTGACTATATTATAACAGCCGAGTTCGAATCAGATGGTGAACCCTATACGATAGACTTTCCACTTAGAATTGGTGAGCCAGCTCCTGTCGGGCCCATTGGTTTAACGATACTTGTACTTGCTGTATTGCTTGTTGTTGTCAATATCACCCAGCGTAAACGACTGGGGCGTTTAAAAGCAACCCAACACCATTCTGAAAAAACAACAGGCTAGTAAGCAGGATTTATAAATGCTTGATGTACTACTGCAACAGATTAATAAACTGGTTTATCAAACTTCAGAAGGGATGGTGCATCCCGGTTTAACAGCAGAATGGGTTTTAGCCGTGCTAAGCATCATGATGTTGTTAACGATATGGATGATGCGAAAAACCACGGCCACATCACAACTAAACTATTCCGTAGTTACCAGTATATCTAATTTACCCTTTGTGGGTAAAAATATTCAGCAGCTTATAACCCACCCAACAGTTATTACCGGGCTTAGAATATTTACCGCTGTTGTATTTTTAATGGTGATAGCAGCCGGTTTATTTGGTACCCAGGTAACCGAGCGTAACCTGGCGACTACATTAACATGGACAATCTGGTGGTCCGGCGTTGTTATCAGTGTTTTTTTTGTTGGCTCGGCCTGGTGTGCTATCTGCCCCTGGGATGCCATTGCAACCTGGCTGGTAAGGCGGCGCTTATGGAAGCGGGGCAGTGAGTTGTCGAGTTTAAATATAAAGGTGCCAAAAGTTATTCGTAATATCTGGCCGGCATTAATGATGTTCGTGGTGCTTACCTGGCTGGAACTAGGCTATGGCATAACCACCAGCCCGTATGCAACGGCCTTGCTGGCATTACTGATTGTTGTATTGGCAACCGTGTCACTTGCTATTTATGAACGCAAGGCCTTTTGTCGTTATTTTTGTGCAGTTGGTAGAACACTGGGTGCATATGGTGGTATTGCGCCTGTTGCTCTACGTCCAATTGATAATGCCGTTTGTGCCAGTTGTAAAACACTGGAGTGTTATAATGGAACGGCAGATATTGAACCTTGCCCGACTCACCTTGTGATGGGTCGCATTAAACAAAATACTTATTGTACGTCTTGTGGTTCATGCACGCAGAGTTGCCCATACCAGAATATCAGTTGGCAGTTACGTAATATTGGGGATGAAATTACTTTTTCCTCTCGTCCTCATTGGGATGAAGCCTGGTTTATTCTTGGCTTGTTATCACTAACGATTTTTCATGGTTTTACCATGATGCCATACTGGGAAGGCTGGATGAGTCAGCTTGCTTATACTATTGGTGACTCGGGACAGTTGCTGGTTAGTTTTTCTATTGGTATGTTGGTTGCCATGTTGGTTCCTATATTGTTTTACAGTGCAATGGTTTCTGTTATGCACAGGCTTATCAATAAACAGGAAGAATGGAAAAGGGTATTTTCTGCGATGGCTTTAAGCATATTGCCGCTGGCTTTTGCTTATCATATTGCACATAACCTGACACACCTGGTGCGTGAAAGTCAGGGCTTTCTGTCAGTTGTTATGAACCCGTTTGGCACCAATACCTTGCCGTTATCCATGCAGGAAATACATATGCGGCATATGAATCCGGTAATTAACGATAATATTGTATTTGCATTACAGGCAACACTGATACTGTTCGGCTTCTGGCTAGCATTAAAAATACTACGCCGGCGTGTTCTGCAATATACCGGTTTTACAATAAACCAGGGGCGTATCATTTTTATCCCCATGCTGGTTTTTATTCTATCAATCAGTATTCTTAACCTGTGGTTACTGATGCAGCCCATGATAATGCGTATGTAGGATATTAATATGTTAAATAAATTTAAAAAATATCTGCAAAGTTATTGTAGCCTGAGTGCGCGTTGTCCTATTGGTGTTTTTTTTAGTGTTTTTATCCTGGGTATCTTATTCTGGGGTGCCTTTAATACCAGTATGGAGCTCACCAATACAGAAACATTTTGTATTTCCTGCCACGAAATGGAAAATAATGTTTATCAGGAATATAAAAAGACAGTGCATTATTCAAATCGTACCGGGGTACGTGCAACCTGCCCGGATTGCCATGTGCCAAAAGACTGGATACATAAGGTGGTTCGTAAAGTCGGTGCAACCAATGAGTTATTTCATAAAATAATCGGTAGTATTGATACTAAGAAAAAGTTCGAAGCTAAACGACTGGAGCTGGCAGAGCATGTCTGGGATACCATGAAAAGTACCGACTCACGTGAGTGTCGCAACTGTCACAGTTTTGACTATATGTCGCTTAAAGCGCAAAAAAAGAATTCACAGAAAAAACATAAACGTGCAGTAGAAAACAATATGACCTGTATAGACTGTCATCGAGGGATTGCACATAAAATCGCAAAAGATTTTGACAAAGACGGTGTTATACACGAAAATTTCAGAAAAACAAAACGTCCATGCGGTGATTGCCATAAAGATATGGTTGAAGGTGAATGGTAACCGTTAACTACAAGGCGAGATAGAATGGACAGAAGGGAATTTTTCAGGCGTGGGCTGGGTAAGGTCACTAAAGAAGTTGTAAAGCACGCCGATGCAAAGGTATCGGCAAGGGCATCGCGTTGGATTCGGCCACCTTTTGCAATTGATGAAATTGAATTTCTACTCGCCTGTACCCGTTGTGATGATTGCATCAAAGCCTGTCCATATAATATTATCTTCCCGCTGGCCACAAAAAACGGTGCTGATGTAATGAATACCCCGGCACTGGACTTACTCAATAATGGTTGTCATCTTTGCGAGGACTGGCCCTGTGTTAATGCGTGCGAGGTCAATGCTTTAGCCTTTCCCCAGGCTGTTACAGATGAGCCAGGTATTGCAGATAACCAACAGCTTGATTTATTGGCGGCTTTAAAGCTGGCTATTATTTCTATCAATACAGGACACTGTCTGCCTTATCAGGGGCCTGAATGTGGTGCTTGTGCTGCATCCTGCCCGGTCGAAGGTGCATTGCAATGGCAAATGGAACGCCCATCCATCAATATGGACGTATGCACCGGTTGTGCATTATGTCGGGAAGCCTGTATTGTTGAACCTAAAGCGATTGTTATTAACAAGAACCCGGCTACATAACTCGGTTTTTAGACCAATCTAAGATAAAATACACCATCATTGACTTACAATATTGGTGTCTATTAATGAAATGTGTTATCTACCGTTGCAGTCGCAAGCAGGAAATGTATCTTTATTTACCTTTTCAGGAAAATGAAGAAAAACTACTGGCAGAAGTCTCGGACGAATTATTAAAGTTAACGGGCAAGCTTGAAAAAGTCATGGAACTTGAATTAACCCCTGAACGTAAACTTGCCCGGGCGAATGTAGAAGAAGTCATGTCGTCTTTAAATGAAAAGGCTTATTACCTGCAAATGCCACCAAACGACTTGTACAAAAAAGACGACTCCATGCTGGCGAACCCGTCTGATTCTTTTTAACTGCCAGTGATTAATTTAAAGAATATAGTTGATGCTTGGGGTACGGATAACTTCGATGCAACGCTTAAAAACACACTGGAAAATATGAGTGTAAACGAATTGCCACTTCAGAAAGGGTTGTCATCCAGTAATATCGCGCTGGATAATAATATTAAAGTTGTTATTCTCACAAAAAAAGACAATAAAACCGAGTTGCAGATTAAAGCGGCTATCTTTTATACCGGTGTTATTGCCGGTTGCAATTGTGCCGATGATCCAACACCAATGGATGAGCAAAATGAATACTGTGAAGTTTATTTGAATATAAATAAACAAACAGGTGATATATGTATAAACTTATTGCAAGAGTAAGTTAGTTTTATGGATAAATTTGAAAATATATACCCACTTCATAAATTGCTTACAGGCTCTGATACGCCTGTCACTCTTTCCGAAATTGGCCAGGTTTTAAATTGTTCCCCTGAAACGGCTGAAAATGTTATTAAGGATATGCGTTTATATCTTAATGCGCCAATTAAATACGATAAAACTACAAAGGGCTACTTTTACAATAAAGAAGACAACCCGGACTATGAATTACCCGGCCTCTGGTTTAATTCTTCCGAATTATACGGCCTGTTTGCGTCTTATCAGTTGTTGTCTGAAGTTGGGCCAGGATTACTCGAAGCTAAAATCTCCCCCATTAAAGACAAGATAGAATCTTTAATGCATTCAGATACCTTGCAAAAAGGGGAGATGGAAAAACGTGTGCGCATTTTAAAAATGGCCGCACGTCAACCCAGTGCAAAACATTTTAGCATTGTGGCAAGTGCTTTAATGATGCGAAAACAGTTAGATATAAAATATGCAGGACGTGACCGAAACCAGCTAACCGAGCGGACACTGTCACCGCAGCGGCTGGTACATTACCGTGATAACTGGTATATTGACGCATGGTGTCACTTGCGCGAACAACTGCGTACTTTTGCAGTTGATAGAATCGAATACAGTCATCTGGTAAATAAAAAAGCACTGGAAATTGATGAGGTAGATTTAAAAGAACACTTCTCAACAGCCTATGGTATTTTTAGCGGCAAGCCTGACAAAACAGCGGTTTTAAAATTTAATAAAAATGTTGCTCGATGGGTTGCAGACGAACAATGGCACCCGGATCAGAACGGCCAGTTTAATATCGATGGCAGCTACGAACTGGAAATACCTTACCGCGATCCGCGTGAGTTGATACAGGATATTTTAAGGTTTGGGCCGGATGTCGAAGTCGTTATGCCATTAGCACTCCGTACTGAAGTGATACATAAACTAAAAAAAACATTAGAATTGTATTAAATTTATTCATAAAAATGCTTTATACGGTGAAGTGTGAACTCCATAGCAATTTGTGTCAGCAGGAATATTATAATCTGGAATTAATTTAGAGCAGACAGGAGGAAGCATGAAGTCATACTGGATAATCTTGTATACAACGGTAGTGCTCGCCTCTTGTGGTGGTGGCAGTGGTTCGTCCACTGCGCCACCTGCGAATACTCAACCTTCAAATGGGCAAGGCTATACGGTTACTAAGCTGGTTACTGCTGATGGTAAGAATGTTGCCAGCTATCTGCTCAATAATTATCAGGTCGATGTTTATAACTTCCATCCTTTGGGTCTTAATGCTGATCCGGTTGTTTTGTATGAAAACAATCTCTATAAAATCTGGTTTAGTAGCACCGCAAACATCAAAGGAATGGGTCAGCAGGGAGTTGCATATGCCAGTTCTTCTGATGGTATCAACTGGAGTGATTCGAAAGATATTAATGACTGGGTTAAGCTTGATTTAAAACCCGGTTTTGATGCCGTAAATAATGTTTATTATTCACTCGAAACACCGTATGTTCTTAAAGTTGGAACAACATATTATTTATATTATTCACAAAGGCTAAGTAACCAGGCGGCTTTTAATATTCATCTGGCAAAATCCCCCGATGGTGTTAACTGGACAAAAGAATCCAGTGCGGTATTTACACCAAAAAACACATGGGAACAAATTTATACGGATGCAAATAATCTGCAAACAGGCGGGGTACTTGAGCCGAGTGTTATTTATGATGCTGGAAGTGGAACTTTTAAAATGTGGTACTCTACTCTGGGGCTGGGTAATAATGGCGTATGGGGTGGACGTATAGGTTATGCTACTTCGACGGATGGAATAAACTGGACAAGAAACCCTAATCCGGTTTTTATACCATCGGTCAATGGTTGGGATTCCTTGTTGGTTGGTCATAGTAATGTGATTAAAGATCCGCTTAAGGGCTTCCATCTTTTTTATGTAGGAGGGCAGAATAATAATGCTCAATTACAGGGAATAGGTCATGCTTATAGCGATGATGGTATTAACTGGGTACGGGATACTCAGCCGTTAATCCAGAGAAAAGCAAATAGCTGGTACTCAACCTTTGTTGGTGGGCCAAGCGCACTGGTGCGGGGTAATAAAGTCTATATTTATTTTATGGGCTCCGATGCGCCGACAGATAAAATGTTTTCTAATGTTCATTTCGGACGAATCGAAGTCGACTTAAGCCTGTTACGCCCATAATAATTGTTTTATTTAAAATGCTTATTGCATGTTATGGACGTGACTAAAACATAGGTTTAAGAGTACAATCAGGTTGTTTGTTACATAATATTATTTCAGATTACTCGAGGCAAGTCGGGGTTAGGTCATAACCTGCAAGCTCGGGAAACATTTCCGAGTTTTCCGCTAAATTGAGTTGAGTAATCCGGCTTTGTGTTTAATGATTGGATTGTTAGTATGTATCATTGAGAGTTACCTCTTTTTGTTTTGATTTTAATATTTGACACCTTTATCAAAACGGGTAGCTCTCACTTTTGCAAGTGATTTGTCAGATCTGGTCTAAACTTTTACATTTAATCAGTACAAGTTGGTGTTAAGTCATAGCCTAAATAGTAATAATCTTCCCATACTGTTGTTTTTTTATTACCGCTATTTTCGCTTAATATAAACTTAATGCCTTCGCTTGTGGTGCAAGTGGATGACGTTTCAGTATTTCCATTATTATTGATATCTACCAAAACAAGTTCTTTTTTTCGTGTCAGTTTTTGCTGGGTATTAAAAAATGCAATCCCCATCGATTCATTATATTTTTTATCCAGCTTGATGGTGTAAAAATACTTATTCGCTGTATTATTTATTTGCTTTCTGTCTTCAAGTAAAGGCGGGCAATGACTTCCGGAGCTGGTTCTGGAGATAATATTTGTTTGTATAATGACCTGCGGTTCTTCAAGAAGAATCAGTTTTACAGGCATTCCTGCTGTAAGGGTTTTATTGTTAGTGGCAATACATTCGCCATGTGACCAGCCAATATTATTGTTAAAATTAATACTCGCAGGGTGCTGCGTTGTATTCTTTTTGTTACAAGCGTTTAAAGTTAAAGCAGTCGTTAAAAATAAAATCGATATGCTAGAGAAGTTTATTATATTAATTTTCAATTTTTCTATTTCCCATTATAAGACCAATGAGGAGCATCATTAAGTAATTTTTTAACACCGTAAGATTTTCCGACGGCGTGTAGTTTTTTATTATTCTTCACATTTTTCATATAGGTTAGTTCAATCTTTTTCCCACTTTTATTTGCTACTTTTATTTTTCCAGTCCAGGTTATGGTCATATCAATGGCTTTTCCTTTGATATGATTACTCGTTAAAGATGGGGCGTATTTACTGATTGGATATTTTGTAAGGCTAAAACCAGAGCGCATCTCTTCGGCTCCGGCTTTACTTTTCTTGGCATCACCGTGATCCCATTCAATGTTGATTCCGGCACGGGCGGGTATCTTACTTATTTTCGTACCCCCTAGTTTTCCCTGAGAAATTTTCCAGCACCAATGGAATAAATAAGCCCGATCTTTATGCCGGCGTGTTGTTGAAACGGTAACTGTTGCGCCAGCATCTTCTAAAGCTTTTTTAAATGCCTTAACTTTTTTCTTAAAATCGGCTTCAAGTTTGTCAATAGAAGTACTGTTCTTTGCATTTTTATTTGCCCACGTTACCCAATATTTCCCGCTTTTTATTTTATTTGATTTTTTTGATGTACTCTTTGAAGTTTTAGTGCTTGCTGTTTTCGTGGATTTAGTTGCAGTGGCAGTAGACATGTTCCATTCCTTAGAAATTATATTTTCTACACAAATATACGCTTTAATCCCGGAATTATTTGGTTAATATTTGTGCAAATTAACAAAAATATGACTTGTGTCACATACCGTAGTACAACAATATTTTTTCTCAATTGCATAACCTTCTTCTATACCATGTCTTTCAGCCATTCATTTGGGGATTTAATTTAAGTGCCAAAACCGGACAATGTGAATATGCGGTTGAAATCAGGTTGAAAATATCATAATTTTATAGTCAATAAAAAAGCCATCCTAATGGATGGCTACTATGTTATGGTGATGTGGCGAATCTAACACATAGACCCACTACGCGGTTTCATGTTTCATCTAATCATAAAACAAAAAAGGCCACACTTTGAGTGTCCTATTGTTGTTTTGGTGGTGGGGCGGGATGTGGGTTTGGTTCCCACAATAGCAACTTAATTGGTCCCTCAATTGCTTTAGTAAGCTAATGCGGGTTTATGCTTGCGCAGGAGCTTCTGAACTCTGTTTGTCAGTAGCTAGCAGAAACTCGGTTGACAATTGGCCTTGTTCGGGCGCTTCACCATTGAACGAAATTTGATATCCCATTGCCTTATAGCTTTTCTCCCGTTTGTTGAACATTCGTTGCAACATAGGGAGCGAG
>JALTLP010000234.1 GCA_027001895.1 Chromatiales bacterium
TAGATTGCCATGCTAGTGCTCGCAATAACACGTAACGTAGATTGCCATGCTAACCGCTCGCAACAACACCTATTGCCACGCTAACGCTCGCAATGACACGTAACGCAGATTGTCACGCCACTTCGTGACTCAAAATGACGAACAGGCAATCGAATAAAACCAGATAACAATGTCGTCATTGCGAGCATTAGCGAAGCAATCTTTGCTAAACACTGACTCAGTGTTTAGCATCAAATTCATCAACATTGTGACCGGCCATGGCTTTTTTAATATTCGAGTCCATACGTCGAGCAACAAACTCTTCGGCGGCGGCATCGAGTGCCTGCATCGCGTTTTTAATCGCCCGGTCATCGTTACCCTTACTCACTTCTAACAAATGCGCTGCTGCGGTATCGATTTTATCTCTTTCGTCTGCTGTGAGCATATCCCCATCATCGGCCAGCGCTGCAGCAAGCGCTTCAAGTACCCGTGCGGCTTCAACCTGTTGTTCGTGTAACATACGTGCGGCTACGTCTTCTTCGGCATGCTCCATTGAATCAATTAGCATTTTTTCAATTTCGCTGTCGGTTAAACCATAAGACGGTTTAACTTCGATACCGCTTTCTACCCCGGTAGTTTCTTCACGTGCTGATACGTGCAACAAGCCATCCGCGTCTACTTCGAAAGTGACTCGGATTCTTGCCGACCCCGCCACTAATGGCGGTATACCTTTTAGAGAAAAACGAGCCAGTGAACGGCAATCTGATACCAGTTCACGTTCACCCTGTACAACATGGATTGACATGGCTGTTTGACCATCTTTATAGGTGGTAAATTCCTGTGCTCGCGCAACCGGAATAGTTGTGTTGCGTGGAATAATCTTTTCAACCAGCTCGCCCATGGTTTCAAGGCCCAATGATAATGGCACAACATCGAGCAGTAACAATTCACCCTCGGCATTATTGCCCGCCAGTATGTCGGCCTGAATCGCTGCGCCAATGGCAACAACCGTATCCGGGTTGATATCGACCATCGGGTCACGCTGAAAATACTCACCCACTTTTTCACGCACACGCAATACCCGGGTTGAACCCCCTACCATCACAACGGCTGTGACATCTTCTAATTCAACCTGTGCATCACGTAAAGCACGTCGGCATGGCATTAAGGTTTTTTTAATAAGCGGGTCAAGTAATTCGTTTAACTTTTCAAGACTTAACTCAAGTGAATATTTTTTACTGTTATATTCCAGCTCAATCGTTGTAGCCGATTCTGTTGTTAAGACCTGTTTAGCCTGACATGCTGCTTTTATAAGCTGGTTTTGAAATGATTTATCCGCTATTTCATTTAAGTTCAGCTCTGCTTTTATCCACTCAGCAATGGCATGATCAAAATCATCACCACCGAGGGCCGTATCACCGGCGGTTGCCAGTACTTCGAACACACCGTTGTTTAAACGTAAAATAGAAATATCAAACGTGCCGCCACCGAGATCATAAACAGCAATGATACCTTCTGAACCTTTATCCAGTCCGTAGGCTACCGCGGCTGCAGTGGGTTCATTTAATAAACGCAAAACATTTAAACCTGCCAGCTTACCGGCATCTTTGGTTGCCTGACGTTGTGCGTCGTCAAAATATGCCGGAACAGTAATAACAACGCCAGTGAGTTCATCTCCCAGCGTTTGTTCTGCGCGTTGTTTTAGTACGGATAAAATTTCAGCAGAGACTTCAATCGCGCTGACATCACCAGCCTGTGTATGAATTCGTGGCACGGCTGAATCGGTTTCAATAAAATTATAGTGCAACGGGCTTTCTTTAGCCTTAATATCCTGCAATGAACGGCCCATATAACGCTTAACCGAACTTATAGTATTATGCGGATCGGAAATTTTATATTGAACCGCATCCTGACCAACCACCACCGAGTTATCTTTTGCATAGTGAACAACCGAAGGTAAAAGCTCGTTGCCGTCTATGTCCGGCAGCACCGAAGCCTGGCCACTTCGTACTGAAGCTACCAATGAATTGGTTGTACCAAGATCTATACCCGCCGCAAGCTTACGCTCATGCGGTTTGGTAGACTGTCCCGGTTCACTAATCTGAATAAGTGCCATCTTAATATCGTGTCTATGTAATCGGTTCTTTAACTCGTTTATTATCCAAAATTCGGAAATAAAAAATAATAGTCAATGTGTGCATTTAACGGTGGATTAAAAAAGATTGCCGCGCTATCGCTCGCAATGACATGGCGTATTTTACTACAAACTGTCCATTAACTCTTCTTCTATAAGCTCGGATTCCTGTTCGAGTTTGTCGAGAAATTGCAGTTCATGCATTAACTGGCTGGCTTTATCAAGGTCAGCCTGTTCGGGTGTGTTTAATTGTTCTGCAAGTTTTTTTAACCGCTCTGCTTTTGCAGACTTTAAGCTTGCAAGTATATTATCCAGAGCAGTTTGTGGGTCAGAGCTGGATTTTACCTCGGCAAGTGCTTCACGTAATTCCATTTGTTGCATCAGGAACATCGGATCCATTACCGGGTTTGCCTGGTCATCAAAAACCACACCTTGTAACTCAAGAATATAACGGGCTCGCCGTTGCGGTGACTTTAATACCTGGTAGGCTTCATTGATTTGAGCGGCACGTTGTACGGACAGACGTTTTTCCTGATCCGATGCGTTGGCGTAACGATCCGGGTGAACGCTTTGTTGCAAAGAGCGAAAGTTTTCCGAGAGTTGCTGCAGGTTAATATCAAACCCAACGTGCAGCGAAAAAAGCTCAAAATAATTCTGTGTTAAAGCAGAATTACCCTGTAATTTTCCTTCAACATTCCCCGCAGACGATGTCATTTGCAAACCTTGTTAACGAGGTTTTACTAAACAGTAAAACTTTCACCACAACCACAACTGTCTTTAACATTGGGGTTATTGAATTGAAAACCCTCGTTAAGGCCTTCTTTGGCATAATCCAGTTCAGTTCCGGCAAGATAAATAAGGCTTTTTTTATCAACGATGACTTTTACACCATTCGACTCGAAAACCTCGTCGGTATCTTCAATCGAATCGGCAAATTCCATCACGTAGGCCATACCGGAGCAACCGGTGGTTTTGACACCCAGGCGTAAGGCAACACCTTTACCACGGTTTTCAAAAAAGGCTTTAACATGCTCGGCGGCTTTTTCAGTTAAAGTAATACTCATAATACCGGCGTCTTAACTCTGCTTTGATTTGTAATCTTCAACAGCGGCTTTAATCGCATCTTCAGCCAGCACAGAACAGTGTACTTTTACCGGAGGCAATTCCAGCTCTTCGGCAATTTGTGAATTTTTAATCTGGGTTGCTTCATCAAGCGTTTTGCCCTTAACCCACTCAGTTAGCAATGAACTTGAAGCAATCGCTGAACCACAACCATAGGTTTTAAACTTGGCATCTTCGATAACACCATTTTCACCCACCTTGATTTGCAGACGCATCACGTCACCACAAGCCGGTGCACCAACCATGCCGGTGCCAACATCACTTTCATCTTTGTCCATACTGCCAACATTACGAGGGTTTTCATAATGATCGATAACTTTTTCACCATATGCCATAATCGTTCTCCTGCTTAATGTTGATTAATGTGCTGCCCACTGTATAGAGCTGATATCAATACCTTCTTTATACATTTCCCATAACGGGGACAAATCACGTAATTTTGTAATGTTTTCTATAATTTTTTCAATAGCAAAATCAATTTCTTCTTCGGTTGTATATTTACCAAGTGTAAATCGAATTGAGCTATG
>JALTLP010000235.1 GCA_027001895.1 Chromatiales bacterium
TATTCCCTGGTTCATCGTTGATAACCTTCTAATATCGTTATATTTTAATTATTTTTGCCTCAGCACCATAAAGTATACGCATTCTTATTTCGCAAAAAGCCAACGTGTTCACAATTCAATCACGAGAATTAAACTGGGTATTTTGCTCAATTATTAGCAGAAACCGCATTCATCCCGCCAATTTACGATATAATGCAATTTACAGCAGAGCCCGTCTCAAAAAACCCCATAGCAGAAATTCAAGTACAGATTAAAAGCATGAAACGCCCCGAATTACTCTTGCCAGCCGGCACTTTAAAAAATTTACACTATGCCTTCGCCTATGGCGCCGATGCGGTCTATGCCGGCCAGCCACGCTACAGCCTGCGGGTGCGTAATAACGACTTTCAGCTGGAAAACCTGGCAAAAGGCATTGAACATGCACATAGCCTGAACAGGAAGTTCTTCGTGGCGAGTAATTTAATGCCGCATAACAGCAAAATTAAAACCTATATGAAGGATATGGAGCCAGTGATTGCGCTTAAACCCGATGCGCTGATCATGGCTGACCCCGGTTTAATTATGATGGTACGCGAGCGCTGGCCAGAGGTACCGGTTCACCTGTCGGTACAGGCCAATACGGTTAACTATGCCGCGGTTAAATTCTGGGAATCACTTGGACTGCAGCGCATTATCCTGTCACGCGAATTGTCGCTGGGCGAAATCGAGGAAATTCGCCAGCAATGCCCGGATATCGAGCTCGAAGTGTTTGTTCATGGTGCCTTATGTATTGCTTACTCGGGCCGCTGCCTGTTATCCGGCTATTTTAACCACCGCGATCCTAACCAGGGCACCTGTACCAATGCCTGCCGCTGGGAATACGATGTGCAGCCAGCCGAAGAAAACCTGATGGGGGATGTGCAAAAAATTGAGTTCGACGCGATGGCAGCCATTAAAAACCCGCCCGAAGCTTTTACTGAAGCACAACCACGCCACCCACTGGCCGACAAGGTGTACGTAATAGAAGAAAAGAATCGCCCCGGTGAGTATATGCCGGTGATGGAAGATGAGCATGGCACTTACATTATGAACTCAAAAGATTTACGTGCCATTCAGCATATCGAAACCTTAACCAAAATGGGCATCGACTCATTTAAAATAGAAGGCCGCACCAAGTCACATTATTATGTTGCCCGCACTGCACAGCTATACAGTCAGGCCATCGACGATGCCATCGCCGGTCGCGAGTTTGATGCGACGCTTTACGGCAAACTGGAAAACCTGGCTAACCGCGGCTATACCGAAGGCTTTTATCAACGCCACCCCAACCAGGACTACCAGAATTATTTAACCGGTGTTTCCAAAACCACCCAGCAACAGTTTGTGGGTGAAATAACAAACTACGATGAACAACGTCAAATGGCCGAGGTGGATATCAAAAACAAACTTTGTGTTGGCGACAGTATCGAAGTTGTCAGCCCGCAAGGCAACATATCCATGCAACTTGAAACCATGGAAACGCTCGACGGTGAACCCATCGAGCAAGCCCTTGGCAGTGGTTACCAGGTACGGATGCCATTACCAAAAGCCGACTATCGGCAGGGCTTGATTGCAAAAAACCTGTAACACAACCAGACATTAAACCCTGACGAATTTTAGCCGCTAATATACTATAGCGTTAGCATTATAATAATCGTATGGTTAAACATTAAGGAACAGGGATTCAGCCAATGCCGGCTCAGGAACAACGCTTTAATAACGATTTATACCTTGCCATCGACCAGGGTGGCCACGCCAGCCGTGCCATTGTGTTTAATAATTGCGGTGAAATCATTGCGCAGGTGCATCGTCATATTGGTGTTAAACGATATGATGACAGTTTTGTCGAACACGATGCTGAAGAATTACTGCAATCGGTTCAAACTGCTGTTGAAGAAGTGCTTGATCAACTTGGCGACAAGGCGCAGCGGGTTGCCGCAGCTGGCCTTGCAACTCAACGTTCCAATGTTGTTTGCTGGAACAGGCAGACAGGCGAAGCTTTATCTCTCATTATTAGCTGGCAGGATGTTCGTGAACACCAGTGGTTAAAGTCTTTAACACCTCGTGCACAAAAAATTCATCAAAAAACCGGCCTGTTCCTAAGCCCCCATTATGGCGCCAGCAAATTACGCTGGTGTTTACATAATATTGAGGCTGTAAAACAGGCCAAAGAAGATAAAACACTGGTAATGGGGCCCATGGCCAGTTATTTACTTTATCACCTGACAGATGAACAACCTTTATATGCCGACCCAGGTAATGCATCGCGCACCCAGCTCTGGGATTTAATAAAAAAAGACTGGCACCCGGAGTTACTCGAACTTTTTGAAATTGATTCCGAACTCTTACCGCAATGTGTACCGTCCAGTTACGAGTTTGGCACACTTAAAGTTGCTAATCTTTCCATCCCGTTGCAACTGTGTATGGGCGATCAATCAGCAGCCATGTTTGCCTATGGAAGAATTCAACCCGAAACTGCTTACATCAATACCGGTACCGGTGCGTTTGTGTCGCGTCCATCTGGATATGCCATGTTATATGGCCGCCGTTTATTAACCAGTGTTATTTATCAGACTAAAAACCAGAGCCAGTATGTTCTTGAAGGCACGATAAACGGTGCCGGTTCTGCACTGGAACTGGTTAGCAAGGAATTACAATTAGACGATACCTTTGAAAATTTAAAAGACTGGTTACATGACACACGTAACGGCCATGACGATGGCTTTACTCAACTTTACCTAAACGGTGTTTCCGGTTTAGGTGCACCGTTCTGGGTGGCAGACTTCCAGAGCCGTTTTGTTTATGACAGCACTGATGCCGAAAAAATCGTTGCGGTTGTTGAAAGCATTATCTTTTTAATCCGTGAAAATATTGAAGAAATGTTAAAGCTGTCTTCGCCGCCTGAGCAAATACAAATTACCGGCGGCTTGTCAGTGCAGAACGAAATTTGCCAACGACTTGCCGACCTGACCCAGCTACCAGTCTATCGACCGGTAGAATGTGAAGCAACCGCTCGTGGCATTGCCTACCTGTTGGCCGGTGAACCCAAAGCATGGCCAGAAACAGAAGAAGGCGACTGGTTTAAACCACAGGCCAACCCAGGCTTACAAAACCGTTTTACTAAATGGCATACTATTATGCTGTCAACACTTCGCAAAAACACAGGCCCATAAAATACGGCAATCCTGTTTTTTTAACCAAGCTCAATATCAGCAGTTGATATTGAGCTTGCCTGTATGGGCAAGGACTTGCGTATTTCCAGCAATACCTGCTCTGCTGTAACCCTGTAACCGGTTAGCTTGCCACCGTACAATGTTAAAAAGTTATTTGCTGATAACTTTATTATAGTATCGCGTGGCCGCGAAAAAAAAGAACCTTGCTGTATGGGTAAAACACGTAAGCCGGCAAATGAAGACTTCACTTTTACCTCCCCCACATCCATATAATAACAATACACCTGTTTTAAATAATTAATTTCATCGTCGGTGGCAAACACGTCTTTGGGATTACCTGTATATTGTTTTTCGGTTGTCCCCACCAGGGTTTTATTTTTCCACGGCATAATAAAAACAGCACGTTTATCCTGCGGAGCTTCAACATAAACAATGCCTTGTGGCGCGTGTTGATCTATGACTATATGACTGCCCTGCACCATATCATAGGGCATCGAATCAATATTAACGCCACTGACTTTATCCAGCACCTGCCGCACCCACGGGCCGGCAGCATTAATAATAAATTTTGCACTAAACTGCATGTTGCCAGTTGTTACATGATAATTATCATTCACCCTGTTAATTTCAAGTACTTCTTCCGGGCAATAAAGTTCTGCACCTAATGATTGTGCCGAACGCATCACGGCTTCGGTTAACAAGGCATCGTCTGTTTGCGCATCGTAGTACTGGAACATAGATACCAGTTCGTCTTTTTTTAAACCGGCAATGGGCAAACGGCTGCCTGTTTTTACACGCTTAAAACCCGTGTATTTTTTAAAGCCACCCAGGATCTGATATAAAAAAAGCCCGATTGTTATTTGCCAGGGCTTTCTTGAAGTTTTTTTGTAAACCGGAATATAAAACTTTACCGGTTTAACCAGAGAAGGTGCCAATGCAATTAAACGTTCCCGTTCCAGCAAAGTTTTTCTTACCAGCTGAAACTGTGCGGTTTCAAGATAGCGTAGCCCACCGTGAATCAGTTTACTCGACTTGCTCGAAGTCCCGGCGGCAATGGCTGTTTGCTCAACAACGGCGACCCGATAACCGCTGGCAGCCGCCGCCTGTGCAACACCTGCACCTTGTATGCCGGCACCGATAATGATGACATCAAAGTCTTTTTTATTTTTCGCCATTCATATCCAGTGATTCAAGCATCTTTTTTATATCGAAAGTTTCCACAAAGCTTACACCTTGTTGCAATACTTTTTTTGCATGAAGCGGATCGGCACATTCATAAACCGCTATCTTGCTGTTAAGAATGGATAACTGCTCCCCCTGAGGCAATGTATCAATATCGCAGAAAAAATATTCCGGCATCAGTTTTTGCAAACGACTTAACTGCTGAGTTTTAGCTTCTGTCCAGTCATCAATAACAGCACCAAGTGTGTAAGTTGTTTGACTGCGTACAAGGTCAAGCAAGTCCAGAGAGAAGGAGATAACAGCACATTGCTTGCTGATTGTCTCAAGCTCGGGTAATACAATATCCAGCATTTCTTGCGCACCAAAATGTTCAATGCTAATACGTTTAAATTCCACAAACAGGGTGATATGTGGGTTAGCGTGAATTAAACCAGCAACTTCAGATAATAATGGAATAGCAGTTCCCTTAAACTTTTCGCCAAAACGTTCCGGCGCAAAATTTGAAAAATCCGCGATATCCTTCCTGTTATATTGATAAATTGTTCCGGGTTGTTGGCACAGGCGTTGCAAATCCCTGTCATGAAACACAACGACCTGTTGATCTTTTGTTAACTGAATATCAATTTCGATAAACTGTGCACCCGCATCAATCGCTGCCTGTATTGCAGGAAGGGTGTTTTCGGGGAAACAGGCCGTATAACCCCGGTGAGCAATTAAATGTTGAGCCGAAGTGTTCATAGAAATTTTTATCCTTTAATCACTAACACGACTTATAGACTTGAATCTGGCATTGCTATCAACCATTAAACAAAACACTCCCTGAACACCACTGTGCGTTACATACGATTGCAGAACATTAGCCGGAAACTGAACACGCCTGCCATCATGGCTTGTTGCAACAATGCTTTTAATATTCTGTGAATAATAATTTTTAAACTGCTCTGCCGATATATCCAGCTGAACATAAAAAACTGTATCCTTTTTCATCCTGCACACAAACCTTTAGCCTGCAAATACCATAAATATAAGTATAGGCATTGAACTCAGGACTTCCATGCCACTCACCACGGGTTAATCCCCTGATTTATCGCCTGTTTAGTTCAGCTGAAATTTTCGATATAATCCTGTTTTTGTATCTCTGACTGGAAATATCTTATGAAATTACTTGTTACATCCCTTAAACTTATTGGCACGGCTGCCATTGTCTCGCTTGTTATCGGTCTTTTAGGTTATTTAGTGCTTGATTCAATCTCTGTGCCTGGTGGCGATGTCCGCCAACAAACCTATATTCTTATGACAGGCACCCTGCTCGGTGCTTTGGTTATTTTATTATGGCACAGTTACAAGAACCGTCCTGTTGAAGTTGTGTCCCTGTTTATTGGCAACCTTCCTTTTCGTGCTTCGAACCAACAACTTCGACAAATATTTTCCAAACATGGCACCGTCCATAATCTTCGCTTAATGACTGACAAGGTAACCCGCAAACCACGTGGTTTTGGCTTTGTTGAAATGGACAGCAACCATGCAAAAATTGCAATTAAAATGCTCAATGGTTATGAGTTTATGGGTCGTGAACTCAAGGTTAATTATGCCAATGAAAAATAATTAGCTGCATTCATTGTTTACATAAAAAAGGGCTAAACAGCCCTTTATTTTATGTGTATAAATAATTGCCTACTGGCAGGAAAAATAAATCAGATGTTCGTTATCAACCGATACGGTCTTGCCCAGGCTGATAAAACCCGAACCGGATAATGGATATTCTTCATTCTGAATAAAAACTTCCTGACCACCCTGGGTTTTAACAAAAGTACCGTTAGTACTCTGGTCGATAATAACAAACTTGCCTTTGCGGTATAAAAGCTTGGCGTGGTGTCTTGATACGCAATCAGTATCAACCACAATATTACTGCCTTTACTCCGGCCAAACATTAACTCGTTGCCTTTAGATGAAACTTCGGTAATGCGTTCATGGTAGGTAAGGTATAAATGCTGTCCACGGGTAAACAAAGACTTTATCCTGGATTCACTCATGTTTTGCGTCAGAGTTATCTGTTCGCTATCTTCTGTCATTTCTTTAAGCTTGATAACCTGGGATGAATCACTGCGTGAACCTTCAAGCAGCTCAATAAACTTTGATTCGCGTCGCAGGATTAAATTACCAAATTCATTTAATAATTCTTCATCAACGGATTCTGGTTTTAATGAATATTGCTGGCTACCGATAGTATCGTAATTATCAATAATGACGTAGATACGATTTTCATCGAAATTGGATTTAAAATAAACACGAACCGGTATTACGCCCTGCAGTTCAATATTGTATGTCGACTGTTCGGCAATAACACAACCGGCGTTTTTAACTTCACGAATGATATCCTGAATATTTGAATCGGACTCCAGCGCGATATTGATTCGCTCATCACGTTCGAGCTTCATGATAAAACCAACCACATCATCGTCATAACTGCTACGAACATGAATTTCGTAATTCTTTTGTTCGAGGTTTTCAAGCAACATGTCGTCACTAAACTGATAGTTAACAACAACAACTGGCTTAACGAGGTGTAGCTGGTCCAGTAATTCGTGCATGTAATCGTAGACGTTCCGCAGACAATCGACAACATTACTGCGATGCAATTCATTTAAAGACGGATTCTGGCTGGATACAGCATCGTCCTGCTGTAATATTGATTGCGCTTTTAGCTTAAGTTCTGTTAGCACACCCATATGGCACTCACTCTTTGTCGTTGAAGCTATTAGCCTATCATAGACTATTTCAGCTTAATATTTAAAAGTTTACAGTTTTAAAATGTCGAATTCAATTGAAGACATCTTCGCCAGCGCATCTGCCGCTTCGGTATAGTTTGCTTCGTTGCTGATTACCGCAATATTTTCCCTGTCAGCTACCAGATACTCAGATGCCACCCGTTTCAGGTCGTCTATGGTGACAGACAGTACATTCTGTCTGAATGCCTGACGAATTTCGGCACTGCGACCAAATAGCTGGTTCTGAAAGGCATCTTTAGCCTCTCCAGCCGGTGAGCCCGGCTTATCCAGCGCACCCACTACACCTAAAATAGCTTCTTCGAGCAAGCGCGCTTCATGTTTACTGTTAAGCAGCCAGTCTATCGATTGATTAAAGTCCTGCAATGTCTCGGCCAACCTTGGGTCACGATACGAATAAAAACGGAATGATGCCGTGTCGGCGTCATAACTTGCACCACCACCGTATGCCCCGCCTTTTTCACGAATACTGGTATGCAAAAAACCATTACGCAAAAAACCGGCCAACACCTTTAAAGCGGCTGAATCATCATGCTGTAGCGGCACACAGGCAAAAGCCTTGGCACAAAAATTGACTTGCGTATTGGTCAACCAGACCTGACTGAGTCTGGAAGCCTTACTATCTAGATCAAATATAGCAGCATTATCATCAACCGGCATAGACCAGTGCTTCAACATGGCCTGTTGAGATTGTTCAAGGTGATCCTGTTCGGCGATTAACAGAAATTCTCTCGGCATCGTTTTAATTTGTTGATGCAAACCAGAAAATTGCCCGGCGAGAGATTCGAGCGTTGTACGGTCCGCCAAAGAGTCATCCAGTGTTTTTAATTTTTGAATGCCGGCAAGCCCACGAAGACTATGCGCCAGGCGGGCCGACTTACTAACTCCGGACGATGCAGCCAGCATCGCAAGTGAATGGCCACTACCCGTAACACTTTGCTCTGCACGTACCCGCTTTTGTGAAATAAGTTCACGTATACGGTCATGCTCATCAAAACGAACCGATTCAAATGTTTGCTGCAATAATTCACTTAAAGCATGCTCATTACGCATTAATGCTTTGCCGGAAAGAATAAAATAGCCATCCAGATTATTCGCATCATTCACCGCCCCACGAATGGTATTAAATGCTGAAACGCCACCGGTAACACTGTACTGACGATTTTGTATTTCAAGGTAGTCTTTATCCCCCACACCCAGTTTGGTAAAGCTGCTGGAAAAATGCGACAGGTAAGGCAAAGTTGCCGAATCAATTGCCGGTAACTTACAAATAACCTGTTGATAAATCAATCCATTGGTCGGTTGTGAATAAACTGAAACAGGCACACCGTTTATATCCAGCTTGTTACCCTTTGCTATCGACATTTCCAGCGGCACGTCCTGTAATGTTACCTTGGGTAAAATTTCTATGTCATCTTCACTGGCCTGACGTTTTTCCAAAGCTTTAGCTTGCTCAACAATAAATTGTTTTTCTGAATCGCCCAACGATTGTTTTATTGCCGCCAGACGGGATTTTTCATTCGCTTCTTTACGCTGGTTTAATTCTGTGTCTGGCTTCATCGTTAAGCGCACACGATGCAGATTATTAAGCAGATTTGAACGAATTAAATCTTTAATAAATTCCGGGTTCTGGATCTTTTCCCGCAACGTATCAATAACCGGGTCGATGTTTAACAGGGAAGTGGGATCACCCCGATGTATCGCACAGGATAAACCTTCAAGAATAATAGACAAACCATACGGATAACTGTCACCACTGACTTCCCGCTGGCCAAGTTCGAGCTGGTGCAGTACCGCTTCGACATCGTCCATCGGCACACCATTTTCTACGATGTCTTTAAAAACGGATAAAATCAGTTGTTCAATTTTTTGAGCATCTTCAGCCTTGCATCCTTCAAGGCCACACATAAACGTCAGTTCATGGTTGGAATCATCCAGCCCGCATAATGAAGAAGGCGCAACACCTAAATCGGTTTTTTCAAGAGCCTGCCTTAAAGGCGAAGCGCTATTATCCAGTAATAAACTCGACATTAAATGTGCACTAAGTACGCCTTCAAGATCGGTGTTATGCCCCAGCAACCAGCCCATCACAACATGCGACTTATCCTCAATGGAGTCTTCCCCTTCCAGGCCGTAAAATTCCTCAACCACAACCGGTGCAAGGTAACGCTTTTCATCATTAACTTTTATTTGTTCATCAAGCGCGTCGAAATGCTGCAACACATTGGCTTCAAAAATCTCATGGTACTCGTTTGCATTAATATCACCATAAGTCATAAAAACTGCGTTGGACGGATGATAATGTGTTTTGTAAAACGCTTTTAACTGCTCATAACTCAGGTCGGTGATAAATGCCGGATCGCCACCACTGTTATAATGGTAAGTCGTCGTCGGATATAAATATTTATATAACGACTCCCATACCTGGCTGACCGGCGAACTGAGCGCCCCCTTCATTTCATTAAACACGACTCCTTTATATAAAAGCTCAGAAGCAGGGTTGTCCATTTCTGCGAATTCCAGCCGGTGGCCTTCCTGAGCAAAATCAAGCTTATCCAGCCGCGAAAAGAAAACCGCATCGAGGTAAACATCCAGCAGGTTAAAAAAGTCCTTGCGATTCTGGCTGGCAAAGGGATAAGCCGTCCAGTCACTGCTGGTAAAAGCATTCATAAAAGTATTTAAGGAACGGCGAATCATCATAAAAAACGGGTCGCGCACCGGGTATTTCTTACTGCCACATAATGCTGTGTGTTCAAGCATATGGGCAACCCCGGTTGAATCCATCGGCACGGTTCTTAATGCAACCAGAAAAACGTTTTCGTCGTTCTCGGCAGATAGGTGGTAATGCAGCGCACCGGTTTTAATATGTCGGTATTCCTCAACCGTCAGGTTTAACGAGTGAATAGGTTCACTACTGACCCATTCAAAACCAGGGTGTACTTTTTCAGGATTAACGGCTAATTGATTTGTTTCTGGCATAGTTATTTCTGTTTAATATATTTTGAAATGTCGGGTAAAGAATGGCCATAAAAAACGACCTTACCTTGTGGACTAACAAGTACTATAGTCGGGGTTACAACAGAATGATACGCTTCCCCGACATCGAGATTATCCAGCCGATTGGCAAGAATTAAATATTTTATATTATTATCCTTAACATATTCGGCAACATCATCGTTATATTCTGCGCCAATATTAATCGCAGCAATGGTTAAACCTTTATTATTATATTTTTTTTGCATGGCATTAAGGTACTTTACTTCTGCATAGCAATAAACGCAATCAACCGCCCAGAACACCAGCAAAACATGGCCCTTTTTCCTGAGTGCTGCAAGCGTATAAGACTTGCCCGCTAACGATTTTAAATTAAATTCCGGCGCTTGCTGGCCAGGCCGATAACCTATGGCATTCTTGCTGGCAGACAGTTCTGGCAAACTGAAAAGCCCGAAAAATACAGCTATAAGTGTAAGGGTTTTTAATAAACTGTTTTTTTTGTAAAGCAAGCTGGTATCCTCGTAAAACCGGTCTGCAAGCTTAACATATTCTCACCAGTGGTTAAGTTTAATGTCTTCTTTTATATTTCTAAATGCAGGCTGTTTTGATACTATGCCGCTAATACATCAGCACCAATAAAACAACATATTCACTATTTCGTAAAATAAAATCTGTCAAACAGGATAGCCAGGGACAATCAATGATTATCGTAATTTCTCCCGCAAAAACAGTCGATTTTGAAACACCACCACAAACCAGCAAGCATACAATGCCGGATTTCCTGACTGAATCAAACAAACTGGTGCGTGAAATGCGCAATTACAACCGTGCAGATATTAAAAAGCTGATGCACGTCAGTGATAAAATTGCTGACCTGAACATTGAACGCTTTAAAAAATTTAAAACACCGTTTACACCTAAAAACGCCAAACAGGCTGCACTGGCATTTAAGGGAGACGTTTATACTGGCCTGAATATCGAAGAATTCAGTGTGCGTGATCTTGATTTTGCTCAAAAGCATCTGCGCATCCTTTCCGGACTGTATGGTATATTAAGACCACTGGATTTAATGCAGGCTTACCGGCTGGAAATGGGGCTGAAATTACCTGTTAAAAACGCCAAAAACCTCTATGAATTCTGGGATAACCGGGTAACCGAAGCCATTAACAACGAATTTAAAAAGCAAAAAGAAAACACCCTGATAAATCTTGCGTCTAATGAATATTTTAAAGTGATCCAGAAAAAGAATTTAAACGGTACAATCATAACGCCTGCCTTTAAGGAAGCGCGTGACGGCGGCTTTAAAATGATTGGTATCTATGCAAAAAAGGCGCGGGGTTTAATGAGCAGTTATATTATTAAAAACCGGATTAAAAACCCGCAAGATATCAAGCAATTTAAAATGGACGGTTACAGGTTTAATAAGAAACTATCAACCGATACTGACTGGGTTTTTACCCGAAAACAATAAATATATAATTAAAACTGACTATGGCCTCAAAAAATATAATTTACGTAAACCTTGATGACTTCGACGAAAAAGTTATAAAGGAATCCCATACACGCCCCGTTATTGTCGACTTCTGGGCAGAATGGTGCCCACCGTGTAATGCGATTTCGCCAACACTGGACAAGATAATGGCGGACTACAACGGCTCTGTACTGCTGGCCAAGCTGGAGGTGGATGAAGGCGACAATATGAAGCTTGCCGGTCAGTATAAGGTACGAGGCTTTCCTACCATTATCCTGTTTGAAGAAGGTGTTGAAATTGACCGTTTTAGCAGTGCACAAAGCTATGACTTTATCGACCAGTTTATTCAGCAAAACAGCCGTCTGTTAAAACCGGTTAGTTAAAAACTTTTTTACTTACTTCGGTTTTGTGTAATAAACACCCGGTATCCAGGACTTGTGCAACCGGGCAGTTTCATCCGGGTTCTGATCTTCTGAATCGTCAAAAGTAAAGTTATTTGTACCAATCCGAATCCGGTCACCTTCACTCAAACGATGCAGGTTAATAAGCTGATCATTAACATAGGTATTATTGGTGCTTTCCAGATCCTGCAGAATATATTCGTAAACACCGTCTTTTTTATTGTTAACACTTATCTCGATAACCGCGTGATGTTTACTGACAAGATTATCGTTCAGACAAATATCATTCGACTCATCCCGTCCGATAGTCGTTTTAGCTTTTTGTATCGGGAAAACGATACCTGCACTGTTATCTTTAATCTGAACCAACTTCGCCATAACAATAACTTTAGGTTAAGATTTGAATAAAAAAAGGTATCCACACTGATAACATTATAAAAATAGTTAAACCATTGCAGCCAAGAATCAGCTTATAGCGGCTTTTTTCTTCTCCTGTTGTCTGGCTAAACCAGATAGAGGCAATAATACTGTCGAGTATCAACACCATTGTAATAATAGGTGCCATCACCGGGATAAAAATTGTTTCTATCATTGGCCAGCCATCATAGGAAATCGGTGTTCCCGATTTTGCCTTGAATATAAGCGAGAGTATCGCCAGTAAAATTAAAACAACCCGCATTGGGCGTATTTTTATTAGTAGGTTAAGCATTATTTTTGTCTTTATATAATAGGTTAAGGATTAATGTATCGGTGATTTTAAATCGCCCGGGGTAAAAGCCACCTGTACCTTGTTCTTGTATTCTTCGTCAAAGACCAGGTCAAAATTGTAATCTGCGTCCACTTTTAGCTGTTTTAAATCCGGCAGGCGATTAGCAAGATAAGCGCAGGCAGCCGCAATAAGCTGGTCATTACTGTCCATCAAGGCCGCGATAAGTTGCATAGAAACAAACTGAGCACGCTGTATCATATCGGGATCAGCAATAGTTTCACCATTTAAAACAATACCCCGGGTCATCTTGGAATCCATAATATCAAGATATTCTAATTGTTTTTCCGGTAACGGCTTTGAACGGTTATATTCAAGCTGGCTTTCGCCATTAACCAGCACTACAAATAACTCTGACATAATACAACCTTGGTAAATTGAATTTAATAAAATCAACAGGATAGCTAATACATTGTATCGCGCAGTATTCTAATAGATTTTGCAGAGATTTTAAGATTTTTTTTCCTGAAAAAGAATTTTTTCAGGTTTTAACGATAAGTTACTAATTATTAACAAAACATACTGCCAATAAACAACCGGTAGCAAAAGCCATATTAAAATTCAATCTGGCAATAAAAAAAATACCGGCTAGTCTTTATTAATGTAAATGTATTACCCCGGTTTTTCTTTGAGCCTATTCCATAATCTCCGGGAGCTACAATGTAGATGTGGTGTGAATGCCCGGCCTGACCGGGAATCCTGAAACATCTCTGCTGCACCCACTTGACCATGATGGTTCAAGTGTACGGGGTAATACCTTACACCTTAAACAGCGTCCCCCATTTTTATTCTGCGGTTATTTTGAAGTCGCAACCTTTGTATTCTTTTTAATAAAGTTCTCGATTACCTCTGCCGGCACGGCACCAACCTGGGCTGCGAGAAGCTCACCCTTTGGGTTAAATAATAAAAAGCTTGGTGTGCCCACCCAACGCTGTTGC
>JALTLP010000236.1 GCA_027001895.1 Chromatiales bacterium
AAACTGTCTTACCTCTAAAAGCATTCTCATGAGATATTCGTTGTTGCTGTGCATCAGCATTATACCTGAGCTTAACAGTAAACCAGAAGGTTGAACCTTTGTCCGGTTCAGACTCAATGCCAATTACCCCATTCATTAACATCACAAGTTGTTTACTGATACTCAGTCCAAGACCGGTTCCACCAAATTTGCGTGTGGTTGAACCGTCCGCCTGGGTGAAAGATTCAAAGATATTTTCCTGTGCCTCTGCAGAAATACCTATACCTGTATCGATAACCTTAAAGTAAAGTTCGATTGAATCACTGGACAGGTTTTGTTGCTCAACACTGATAATAACTTCCCCTGTTTGTGTAAACTTAATGGCATTGCCGGTCAGGTTGATAAGGATTTGGCGTAGCCGGCCTTCGTCGCCACAAACAATTCTGGGTAATTGCGGTGGTATCTTTGCAATAATTTCCAGGCCTTTATCATATGCATTGTCTTTTAACAGGTCGACCACATCTTCTATTGTTTCGTGCAGGTTAAAGTCACGTTGCTCCAGCACCAGCTTGCCTGCTTCTATTTTTGAAAAATCCAGGATGTCATTGATAATGGTAAGCAGAGCCTTGCCTGAACGATAAATAGTTTCAACAAAATGTCGCTGTTTACTGGTCAGCTTTGTGTCCAGCATTATTTCAGTCATACCCAGTACGCCGTTCATCGGGGTACGAATTTCGTGGCTCATGTTTGCCAGAAATTCACTTTTAGCCTTGCTGGATTCAAGCGCTTGTTCAGTCGCTTTTTGTAATTCTTTTGTGCGTTGAAAAACTTTGTTTTCCAGGAGCAGGTTACTGTTAACCAACTGGTACTGCCTTTTTAGCTGGTTATATCGGATAACAATCAGGCAAATAATTAATACAGCAACAGCAAAAAATGAATAGGTTCTTAATCGCTTTTCAGACTGTACGGCGTTAGACAACCAGAACTTGCTGTCAGGTGTGCCGACCCAGAGTTTCCATTTATCAACTCTGTCAATGATTTTCAGGTTAATAACTTCAGAATGGATTAACTCAGGACTTGGCTGGTCATTCTGAAAGTATTGCTTTGACTGTGTCCAGGGGCCCTCTTTTTCAGGTGTAATAAAATAACGATAGTGAGAATTTTGCAGAACATAGGCATTGTCAGTTAACAGTTTTCTAAATTTGCCTGTCAGGACGATTCCGGAAATAATACCGGCGAATGGTTTGGTGACATCGTTACTCTGGTTATAAAAAGGAACGGAATAAACAATACCGGAACGATCAGCATCGTTTATCTTAAGTGGATTAACATGGCTGTTATCGCAGGTAATCACTTCACTGCCACTGATGGCGGGGTAACTTAAACGCGAAATTAAATGCGCGCTGGGCCACATTTTCTGGAACCAGTCAATTTGTTGCGTTAGCAAATTATATTCATAAGTTTCAATTTCTTCGAGTTGTGCAGGTGCTTTCGTTGTGCCTTGTTTCTGGCTTTTGTTCAGTCCGGTCGTTGCGCCTGTTTTATTAATGATAAGCTGGTCAAACATATAAACAGGGGTTTGATTTTTTAACAGTCTGGCATTTGGAGAAAATTCTTTTTGTACAATGTAAATTTCGGATAGCTCAACATTAAGTGTCAGGTTGTTATAAATTTCCTGAATGGTTGTGAGTGCATCAGCCGACAGTTTACTGTGCCCTTGTCTAAGGTTGGTGACACCCGGCAGACGTGCAATGGTGCGTAAGCTCTGGTAGAGCTGATTAAAAGAAGCTTCTATGGTTTGTTTTACATTGACGGCTCGCTGATGTTCATCGTGGATATAGTTGTTTTTTAAATCCTTGATATGGTTCTGATACTGGTATTGCACAAATAATAAAATAACCAGACCCAGCGCGAGGAGCGGTAGGTAATTCAGGGCATTTTTGAACTGTTCAGTAGGGTGTTTCGCCATATGTGTACTTATCGGCAAAAAATGGCTGAAAATTAGGGTTTGTTTAGATATATCCCGGAATAAGCAATAAAAAAATGCGGATTGGGTATGGGGCTGACGGCTCCCCATACTCAGTCCGCATGCTTGTTTTTAAGCGACCTTCTGGAAGTATTTTTCCAGAGCTTCTGCGCCACCAATATGGCTGCCATTGATATAAACCTGCGGCACTGTATCGGCACCGGTAATGGTTTTAAGACTTTTTTCGGTGATATTTCTGTTTAATTCAATCACTTCGTAATCCAGCCCGTGCTCTTCCAATAACTGTTTTGCGTGTGCACAATGTGGGCAGCCTTTTTTGGTAAACAGGCTAATTTCGTCCGGCTTTTTGGCATTTGGGTTAATGTAATTGAGCATGGTATCCGCATCGGAGACTTCAAACGGGTCACCCGGTACATTGTCTTCGATAAACATTTTTTCAATAATGCCGTTTTTAACCAGCATCGAATAGCGCCATGAACGCTCGCCAAACCCGAGGTCGCTCTTGTCTACCAGCATATCCATGCCACGGGTAAACTCGGCATTGCCGTCCGGGATAATGGTAATATTTTCGGCATCCTGATCCTGTTTCCAGGCATTCATCACAAAAGTATCGTTGACCGACACGCAAATAATGTCGTCCACCCCGTTTTGCTTAAAGGTCTTAGCCAGCTCGTTAAAACGCGGTAAATGGCTGGACGAGCAGGTAGGGGTAAATGCACCGGGCAGGCTGAAAACCACCACGGTTTTATTATTAAAAAGTTCGTCCGTTGTCACGTCTTTCCACGCATCATTTTCTCGAGTGTGGAAGGTAACATTAGGGATATTCTGGCCTTCTTTATTGCTTAACATGTTGTTTCTCCTGTGTTTAGTCATTTAGTTAAGGGCTGGTTTGTAACCAATAACATGCAGTTTAGACTCAATCTAAAAATAAATCTATTTGATTAATATTATAATATTGATATATTTATACTATCAAAGAGTGGAATTTGTCAGTGTGGGTGCCGCACTCTTTGAGAAAGTATTCATAGATTGCTTCGTCGCTACACTCCTCGCAACGACCAAAGCGAGGGGCTGCTGTTATCGACAGGGTAATAACGGGGTCATTGCGAGAAACAACGTGGCGCGGCAATCTGAGAGAAAGTATTCATAGATTGCTTCGTCGCTACACTCCTCGCAACGACCAAAGCGAGGGGCTGCTGTTATCGACAGGGCAATAATGAGGTCATTGCGAGCCACGGCAGTGGCGCGGCAATCTACAACTTATACGCAGGAAATAACAAAATATGCATTTACCTACTCTTAAACAGCTACGTTATTTGCTGGCGTTAAACGAAACCGGCCATTTTGGTAAAGCGGCTGAAATCTGCTTTGTGTCGCAACCCGCTTTTAGCGTAGCGATTAAAGAGCTGGAAAACCTGCTGAATGTTCAACTGGTAGATCGCACCAATAAAAGCGTGACCATTACTTCGATAGGCCAGCGTATTATTCAGCAGGCACAGCTGTGTATTCGTGATGCAGAAGGTCTAATGGAAATTGCCCGCGACTACCAGTCACCACTAACCGGTATGCTTAAAATGGGTGTTATTCCAACCATTGCGCCATTTTTATTGCCTAAAGTATTGCCGGCGATACGCAAAAATTTTCCGCAGTTGGAGCTTTATTTCAAAGAAGATCAAACGGAGAAAATCTACCATCAACTGATGTCCGGCCAGCTTGATATTTTGCTTTTAGCACTGCCCTACGAAATGAAAAACACCGAACAACTGCCCTTGTTTAACGATAAATTTATGCTGGCCAGCCGGGCGGGTAGCCAGTTGCTGGATGCAGAAAACTACAGGCTGAACAGCCTGGATAGTGAGAGTATTTTATTACTCGAAGAAGGCCACTGCCTGCGTGACCATGCGCTGTCTGCCTGCAAATTACATAAGCCGGAAAAAATCAGTCGATTTAGTGCCACCAGCCTGTTTACGCTGGTGCAAATGGTAGAGAGTGACCTGGGCATCACCTTTTTACCCGAAATGGCATCCGGTTCAGCCTTGCTCAGTGGTACCCATATAGAACTAACCGCGCTCAAGGAAAACAGTTTTCGGCAGATAGGGCTGGTGTGGCGAAAAGGCAGCGCCCGCGCAGAAGAATTTAAGCAACTAGGCCAGTTTATCCATCCCTGATTTACCAGTATATTCAAATACTTAACATATCTATGACCTTATAAATTACCTTAATATTATCCTTATAGTATGTGCTGTATAGTTGGCATACTTTTTTGTCGATGCGGGCCGTAAGTTGGCATGTATGTTTTGTCTTCTAGCCGGCATCAAATCAGGGTTTAAGAATAAATGCGATTACTTCAAACCGGTATTCGCCAACAATGAGGATACACACCGATGATCAAACCAATTGGTTCAGATGAACTACAACCACGCTTCGTCTATGACGTTGCCGAACACGACAAGCTTAGTAAAGAAGCCGAGTCTTTACCTTCTGTTGTAATCAGCTCACAAGCTGCCGGTAACGCGGTAATGATGGGTGGTGGTTACTTTAACCCGTTAAAAGGTTTTATGAATGTAGCCGATGCAATGGGCGCTGCTGAAAAGATGACCTTAAGCGACGGTTCTTTCTTCCCGGTTCCTGTTATGTGCTTACTTGAAAATACCGATGCAATCGGTGATGCAAAACGTATTGCCCTGCGTGACCCTAATGTAGACGGTAACCCGGTTCTTGCCATTATGGACGTTGAAGCGATTGAAACGGTTTCTGATGAGCAGATGAAAGTGATGACCGACAAAGTTTATCGCACAGATGATATGGAACACCCCGGCGTAGCTGCATTTAACAGCCAGGGACGTACCGCTGTTTCAGGCCCTATCCAGGTGCTTAACTTCAGCTACTTCCAGAATGAATTCCCGGACACTTTCCGTACTGCGGTAGAAATTCGTAACGAAATTAAAGAACGCGGCTGGAAAAAAATTGTTGCCTTCCAGACACGTAACCCAATGCACCTGGCACACGAAGAACTTTGCCACATGGCAATGGATCGTTTAGGTTGTGATGGCCTGGTGATTCATATGTTGCTTGGTAAGCTTAAGCCCGGTGATATCCCTGCCCCGGTTCGTGATGCGGCGATTCGTAAAATGGTTGAGCTGTATTTCCCACCTAACAGCGCAATGGTAACCGGTTACGGTTTCGATATGCTGTATGCTGGCCCACGCGAAGCGGTACTGCATGCTTACTTCCGCCAAAACATGGGTGCGACACACTTTATTATTGGTCGTGACCATGCTGGTGTGGGTGATTACTACGGTGCATTTGATGCACAAACTATTTTCGAAGACGAAGTGCCAGCCGGTGCTTTAGATATTGAAATATTCAAGGCAGATCATACTGCATGGTCTAAGAAACTGAACAAAGTTGTGATGATGTGCGAAGCACCTGACCACGAAAAAGAAGACTTTGTACTGTTATCCGGTACCAAGGTACGTGAAATGTTAGGTAAAGGCGAAGCGCCACCTAAAGAATTCTCACGACCAGAAGTGGCTAAAATTTTAATTGACTACTACCAGTCACTTTAAGTTTTTACGCTTACAAGAAAGGCCGAAGTGATGTAAGTTGCTTCGGCCTTTTTTATATGGTGTGTTAAATAATCATGTTACACTTTTAGTCTGTACACATTTAGGAAATATAAAATGCGAATAGTGGTTTTATGCCTGTCACCTTCACGTGGTGGTCTTGAACTCTATGCTCTGGAAGAAATTCGTCAACTTAAGCAACGCGGCCATGAATGTTTCGCGGTTGTCACGCCCGGCGGATATTCAGAGTCTGTCCTGCAAAAAGAAAAAATTCCTTATGCTGCTTTAACGTTATCACTTAAAAGGTTGCCCCTGTTTGCTGCGAAGAAGCTGGCTTTAATTCTTAAGGAATTTAATGCCGATATTCTGCATTTTCACTGGGGCAAAGATTTATACCTTGCATCTCTTGCAAAATTTATGGCCGGCGAAAAGCTTAAGTTGGTGCATACCCGGCACATGCACTATACCCGCAATAAAAAAGATATTTTCCATCGCTGGTATTACCGGCAACTGGATTTATTAATTGCCGGTACAAAATTATTGCAAAAGCTGGCAAGGCAATATCTGGTAGTCGACAGTGACAAGATTAAGGTGTTGTATATTGGTGTAGCACCTCCAAAGGGAAACGTTCCGGACTGTGAACAGTTTTATCAGCAAGCAGGTTTTGTCAGGCGAAAATTAAATCTCGCTATTTTTGGGCGTATTGAACACGGCAAAGGCCAGCATATACTGGTTGAAGCAATGCAAACCCTTGTTGCTAATGGCTGTGATATTTCGTTAACCATGATAGGCCATACCATGGATGCGCGTTACAAGGAAAAACTTGAACAAACTATCCAGCAAGCCAATTTGGATAAAAACATCCAGTTTAAATCATTCGTCGAAAATGCAACCGAATGTATGCCCTGCTTTGATGTGCTGGTATTAACCACCTATTGTGAAATGTTTGGCCTGGTACTGGTTGAAGCGATGCGTGCCGGTGTTGCTGTTGTGGGCACCGATGCCGGCGGCGTACCGGAAATTATCGAACATCAGGTCAGCGGCTTACTGGTTAAGCCCGGCAGCGCTAAAGATATGCAGCAGAAAATTGAGCTGCTTTACAAGCAACCCGAATTATTAAAACGCTATGCAGAAAATGGCAAAGCACAAGCAGACAATATTTTTTCTGATGAGCTTCACTACAACGAACTGGAAAAATTATTATTCGATGTTATTCAGTAAACAAACTTTGTTATAATTTTTTAATTCCGTTTTTACAAACAAAGGCTTTTATCTTGCGGTTTTCATTACTTATTCTTAAATTCTCATCACTGTCCTGGCGAGTGTTCTTATGATAAAGATGGTAAACCGGAATTAAAAACTTAACACTCTTTGTCGCCATGCCCAGCCCTTCAAAGCGCCATTGTAAATCACTGTCTTCACCACCCACCCCTTTTAAATCTTCGTTGTAACCATTAATGGCGAGCAGATCTTTTTTGTAACAGGAAAAGTTGCAACCGATAATGCCTACCGGTTTTTTGCCGCGCAGCCATTGCATAAAACGAGATGACAGGCCGACTTCATAGCTGCGTACTTTATCGAGGTGCAATGGTATTAACAGTAGCAAAAACAATAAACGACTCTGAATAATATGAATCAGCCCGGGATTTTTTCGCACCATACGGGAAGTCACGGGGCCAAGATATACCCTGCGACCCGTTAAAAATTTCCCCTGTTCAGCACTGGCAAGATGTTGTTTAACAAAGTTTGCATCGGGAATGCAGTCGCCATCCAGAAACATTAAATAATCACTATGTGCAAAATCTATTGCGCGGTTAACCGCCAGCGGTTTGCGCCAGCCATCATCGGGCTGGGTCAGGTGGTGAAAATTCGGTTTGGCTTTATATGGCGCAAGAAAATTCTGCATTTCCTCACTTTCACAATCTTCGGTGATGATGATTTCAAATGCTTTTTCAGTCTGACGCTCCAGTGCGTATAAAATATTTTGTAATGCCTGGGTGTCTTTATAAACCGCGATAATCACGCTGGCTTTCAGGGTGGAGGGGGTATTCAAAGTAATAACTCGATATTATGCGTTGCCTGTATTGTATTTAAAAAGTCATCAAAAGGACAGAAACTAGCAGAGCAGACAAGCTTAGAATTTTGCCTGTTATGCTGGATTCTGCGTCATTTCCACTGGTATTCATTTAAATATTCTGGTTAAATTATAACCAATTGTATTGCTTATGACTTTAACTTCCCCCAGTTAAAATATCAATAAATACAACCAGATAGCAAGAAGCACCTGTTTCCTGCCTGTCGGTTGTTGCTGTGTGGGGTTTATTGTTGTGATTTTTAGTCTTAATTTGGCATTCGCTCAAAGTAGTTTCTGTTTTAACGGGTTTTGCCTGTATCACTCACTGTGTGGGCGTTGTTGTGTTTGAGCATTCTCACACCCAGGGCATCGGTTTGCGTGTAAGCGTTGGCTTTCTTGTTGTGGTTATCTTTATGGTCACCATGATGGTGGTCGGCCTGAATTATATTGCCACTGTGAACAGCCAGATGAAACAGGTTGTTGAAACAAACAATGTAAAAATAGCATTGGCAGAAATTATGATGCAGGCATTGCACGAACGCGCCCTGAGTATGCACAGCATAACCATACTCGAAGATCCATTTGCGCGGGATGATGAATATATGCGCTTTAGCCGCATCGGCAGTGAATATTATAAAGCACGTAAAGAACTTGAAGCGCGTATCAGTACCCCGGAAGAACTGTCGATACTGGTTGCTATTCGTGAACTGACCCGTCAGACACAACCCGATGTGCAAACCGTTGTTGAGCTTGGATTACGCGATAATAAATCTGTTACAAACAAAGCAAAAATTTTCGATAAAATTCGCACTATTGCAATCCCAAAACAGCGCCTGATTATAGAACAGGTTAAAAAGCTGGTGACGCTGCAAAAAGCTCAGGCAAACACTGCTTTACAGGCTGCCCAGTCTGCTTATACCAATGCCAGAAATCTAATGGTTTTGCTCGGCGGCCTGGCAACCTTGCTGGTAATTCTTATTTCAATGATTGTCACTCGCCGGGTGACGAATCAGGCACATCAACTAGTACAACAGGCTCTGCATGATGAACTTACGGGGCTTGCTAACCGCAACCTGTTTACAGACCGTTTAAAAAAGGCTGTAATGCGGGGACAACGAAATGCAGCACCGTTTTCAATTATTTTAATTGATTTAAACCGATTTAAAATGGTCAACGATAAGCTTGGCCATCAGGTGGGTGATCTTTTATTAAAGGAAGTAGCCCGGCGTTTAAAGCAGTGTGTCCGTAAGGTGGATACCGTGGCACGTTTAGGCGGTGACGAATTTGTTATTATCCTTGAACCGCTGGCACCACAAAATGTACAACAACTGGTTGATAAACTCACAGTCGTTATTGCCAAACCCTTCCTGCTTGCCGGCCAGGAAATCAGCGTGGGTTCCAGTCTGGGAATTGCCACATACCCGAATCACGGTCAGGATTGCATGACGTTAATTAAACGTGCCGATGCTGCAATGTATGAAGCCAAGCGGAATAGCATCCCTTATCAGTATTACGATACTGATGTTGTACAACAAAAATAACCCAGGCTATGAATGTGTAGTTTATTCTATGAATAATGGCATTGGGCAATCAAGTGTGTTTGCTATCGCGCGCATCAGTTCTTTTTCAAACGGAGAATATTCCTTATCCTGTGTCATGCAGGCTAGACAGGCTTTTAATACCTGAGGTTTTAATAACGGTTTAAGTTGTGCAAGTGCATCCGTTGCCCGGTCAAGGTTTTCAACCGTGAGCTTGTTCTGCTCAACCATTGTCAGATTTTTAATATCCAGTTGCGCTAATGCTGCGTTAAAGTTATCGACCATTTGTTGCTTGTTGTTACTGCTGCCATCGGCAATCAGGCTCAGTAATAACTCAAGGTGAGGTCGAGCGGCAGCCAAAGAAATAGTTTTGTTTCTAACCTTGTTTACCAGCCCAAAGTGTAAGTCCAGTTGGCGGAAAACAATTTTTTGCAGAGCCCATTCAAAAATATCAATTTTATTGTCTGCTTTTATCAGGGTGGTTAAGTTGTTTCTGAACTGAGTATATTGTTTTGCCGACAGCTGTCGCAAGCCGGGCAGTGTCATATCAATAAGTGGCAGACGGAACTGAATTTGTAATGACGACATGGATGCAAAGACTTTATCGCATAATGCAATCATACCTTTATCAGAAAACTTCTTTAGGTGCTGAAATTGTTTTTCCTGTACAACAATATCGGCACTCAGCACCAGGCAGAAAATAATTGCACGCGCACCAAAGGGTTCGTGTGCAGCTTGTTTTAAATTTTCAGGTAACTGTTCAATAAGATTTTTTGCATAGTTAATCTGTTCCAGGCTGGCTTGCCCGATATGATCCATAAGCTGATTGCTTAATATTTCGTTTGCAACGACTGCACCGGCCACAGCTTTTTTAAATTTATCTGCCTGTGCTGTCTGGGGTTGTTCACTTATGGTTTCGTCAACTTCTTCAGTAACCGGTGTAAACTTTCCATCCCAGCCTGGCTCGATGCGTTTAATCCGTACTTCGAGTGGTGGGTGAGTTGCTAATAGCGAGCCAAACAAAGTGCTGACACCATTGCTGAAATAGGCGTGGCTCATGGTGGGCGCTGCGGGGGTTTCCAGTTTAGAACCGGCAGCATAACCACCAATTTTTTTTAATGCACCGGCAATACCAAGATTGTTGCGGGTAAACTGCACGGCAGAAGCATCGGCTAAAAATTCACGCTGTCGGCTGACCGAGGCTTTTATTAAGTTGCCAAAAAATGTGCCCGCATAACCGATAACAATAAGACCCAAACCAAGGGCAACAATGCCGCCTCCATTTTTATTACTACTCCCCCGTCCGGATGAGCGCAACATGTAGTAACCGATAATACCTAACAACAAAATACCATGCAGGATCGCAATCAGGCGGATATTTAAGCGCATATCACCGTTTAAAATATGGCTGAATTCGTGGGCGATAACCCCTTGTAGTTCATCGCGTGATAAAAAGCGAATCGTACCGCGGGTAACACCAATAACCGCATCGCCAGTCGTATAACCAGCCGCAAAGGCATTAATACCTTCTTCATCCAGAATATAAACAGGGGGAACCGGACTGCCAGAGGCTATTGCCATTTCTTCAACAACGTTTAAAACCTTGCGCTCGTGTAAGTCCTGAGTGCTGTGGTTAATCAGCTGGCCACCTAAAGATTCAGCAACAACCTGGCCACCACCGGATAAGGCCATTGTTTTATAAGCACTGCCACCAAGTATCACGGTGATAACGATGGCGCTAATGGTAAAAAACATCTCCCAGTTAAATTGGGTTGCAATATTTCCGGCAGAAAGTGGCTGAGTGTCTGCATTAAGATAGCCAAGCACAAACATTGCGAACAGATTGGTAATGATAATAAGGCTGATAACAGCCAGAGAAAAAAATACCACCAGCCGCCGGGTGGTACGGCGGGCTTTATCCTGTGACTGAAAAAAATTCATAAGGCAAAAAAGTAACTTATTTTAAAAGCCGTTTATTAAAACGAAACTTTGGGGGCGGCCTGAATTTCTTTCGAGTCTTCAAACTCCAGCAGTGTTGCGTCTTTGCCATGACCAAAGGCATTGGCAAAAACAACCTGAGGGAAACTTTGTTTATAGGTATTGTATTCCATGACCTGGTCGTTAAATGCCTGCCGTGCAAAACCGACCTTATTTTCTGTCGAAATCAGTTCTTCGCTAAGTTGCATCATATTCTGATTAGCTTTTAAATCCGGGTAAGCTTCCATTACCATATTAAATTTACTCATTGCACCTGCCAACGCACCTTCGGAGCCCGCCAGGGCACCCATTGCTTCGGCATTGCCCGGATTAGCTGCAGCAGCCGCCAGGCCATTGTCAGCGGCATTTCGTGCTGCAATAACCGCTTCGAGTGTTTCCCGTTCATGCTTCATATAGCCTTTGGCTGTTTCAATTAAATTGGGAATTAAATCATAACGTCGTTTAAGTTGTACTTCGATTTGTGCAAAGGCATTTTTGTAGCGGTTACGTAAAGCAACAAGCTGGTTATAAATTGAGATAACATAGAAAACAAGAATGGCAATAATAACCAGAAAAACGATTAATGTTGTACTCATAAGAACCCTCTCCAGGCGATGTGTGATGGATTAATTGTAACAGTAAAATCAGCTATTAAATGCTTTTTTGTCGCATGTTGTCGTCAATTTTCATTCGTATCTTGCCACCAGTCGGCAATCACTTTGCCTACTGCCGGGTTAACCATGTAACCGTAAGAACGATGACAGTTTAAACCTTTTTCATTATGGAAAAAATTGTAAATACCGTGGCAATGATCTTCTATCGATTCAACCAGCCCGAGTTGCTTCATTTCTGCAAAGTCATGTGCAAAACTGTGGTTGAGTGAGGTCAGATCACCAGTCGACGATATATTGATCCAGCGCTGAATATTAGTCGGGTATTTTTTTTTGCCGCTGTAGTTGTTGCCAACCAGTCGCTTTCGCACGTAACGCATACCCAATGGGCTGCCAAGGGTCAGCAGTATATCAACCTTACCGGGATGGTGCTCAAGGTGTGATAGCTCCCATAAAGTATCGTAGGCAATAATTGAGCCCATGCTGTGGCCGATAAGCAGGACTTTTTCATTGTTACCCAGTATGGGGCGCAGCTCTTTTTTAAGTACTTCGCGTACATTACAGCCAATATTATGCTCGTTCTGAAAGTATTGACGGGTTTCCTCCGAGGTAGATTTTAAAGCACCGGATAGAAACCGCAGCACAAAAGGAAACAGGTCTACGAAATGATAAAACATAAGGTGTAACTTGCGGTGATGTGCCAAGGCTTCACGAATATCATCGTTTGTTGGGCCATGCTGATTCATCAGTGCATCTATCCACGGTATGTCACGATGAATATCTTTCTGCCTCTGGTAGTACAGGTAGTTCCAGGCAGCCAGTTTAAAGATCTCTTTACGCTGGCTGAGTGATGCCAGTTGCTCAGGTTCAGCCCGGCGAACGCCTTCCAGCAAGGTGCGCCAAAGCATGTTCAGGTGCTGCAGGGGAGGCGGTTTTGGGTTTTTACCCGGCACAAAGATGATATGTTGACGAGGCATTGTTTCCTCTCGGTATTAGCCTGATTACCTTTAAGTATATACTCTGCTAAATTTTAAATGTCCAAAAAAAAACCGGTTCAAATTGAACCGGTTTTTTATACCTTGATTAAAGCTTAAGGCTTTTTAGGTGTTTGGTACGGTACTTCTTTCTGAAAGCTTTTCCATTCAGTTGTATAACCAATAACAAACTGTCCAGGAACCACTTCTTTCTGTGTAGTTGTTACATACTCTGTTACGCCTGTTGGTACCTTAGGTCTGCAAAATTCAGCCATGATCAAAACTCCTCAACTATTTAATTTATGTTAACGGGAGGATTAAACAACGATGTCAGCCCCTCCCACTTAAACTGACGGTATTATACTCTATCTAGCGCGTGTAATGCGCCTTTTTCGGTATCACATGCCTTACCCCACCCTGGGGATTCTCAACATCGCCCTTGTAACGGGGGATGATGTGAATATGCACATGAAAAATACTCTGACCGGCCTCCGGCCCAATATTGACACCAATATTATAAGCATCGGGCTTAAATTCTGCATCAATTAGGGTTTTTTCCTTATTTATCAAAGCCATACAAGCTGCAACTTCATCCTCTGTCAGCTCAAAAAAACTCGCGACATGGCGCTTTGGTATCACTAAAGTGTGTCCGGGGCTGACTCCATACGAGTCACGCGCGCTGTAGGCAAGTTCGTGATCGAGCGATTTACCCTTGGCATCGGTGCAAAATAAACACGGATTATTTGGATCTCGTTTTTTCCTGTTTTGTTCGTCTGACAAGATTAAACCTTTAAAATAATTCTGCTTCGATTCCCGCAATCTAACAACAGAGAATTTTCACATTTTTTTAAATAAAAATATAATAAATAGTTAGCAC
>JALTLP010000237.1 GCA_027001895.1 Chromatiales bacterium
GCGCCACTTCGTGAGCTCGCAACGACAAACATAGAAAAGCATCTTGCCACATGCGCTTGCAATGATTCTTTTTGTCGTTGCGAGGAGTGAAACGACGAAGCAATCTATTTTTTGTGACAGCAAGATTGCCACGCCACTTCGTGAGCTCCAACGACCTTTTTTTCGTTGCGAGTAATACTACTCTACTTCGTAGTTTGTAATGACAATAAAATAAAAACTAAATTTATTTCTCCGCAACCAGATAAATCATCCACGATTCCTGGTTCTCAACTTCCGTTGTTTCGTAGTAGTTACCGGTGCCTTCAAGTTCATCATCGTCATCGTCTGCATCAATATATTCTTCCCAGTATATACGAACATTTTTGTAACCCGACTCTAATAATAATTCTTTAATTTCCGGAATCGACCAGTGACGCCATTCATATTTAAATGCGTTATCCATACGTGAACCATCATCGAATTCAAAATGAATCGCGCAGGCCATATGACCATCGATAGGGTTAAACGAAACATGCTCCCAGATATAGGTTGCATTAAAGTCTTCCAGCTCGGTTTCTTCTTCTAAAACATCTTCACACTCGGTGCCACCAAACAGGTCAAGAATAAGCAGGCCATCATCCTTTAAACCTTTCTGGGTTTTTTTGAAGTAATCACGTAACTCATCACGGGTTTCAAAAATACAGTAACTAAAATTAAACGCACAGGTAATATCAACTTTTTCATCCGAAACATTACGCACATCGTCTTTGTAAAGTGTTACACGTTTAGCAACATCTTCACCGGCAGGTTCAAGGTTATGCTTACGCCCCCATTCCAGAGTTTCTTCATCGTAGTCCACGCCAATCGCGGTTCTGTCCGGGTGACCTTTGCACCATTCTGTTGCCAGGTAAGCCGTTCCACAAAAATCTTCACGAATAGATAGCGCGTCACGGTTGCGCAAGGCCTTAAAGGTTTTCTCAAAAAAATCCACTTCCGCTTCAGGTGCCTGAACAGACTCCTGATATAAAACGTGGCGATCCGCCTGTTCTGCAAGGGTTAACTTTGGTGCTCCGGATGAATTCGACATGGGCTTCCTCAACATTCTTCTTTAGTGTTTATTTACAGGGATTATACCATTGTTCAATAACGATTCGCCCAATAATTTTATACTTTAAGATAAGGGCTATTTATCATCATTGCCGTTTATTTACTTTCCACTAAAATGCTAAAATAGCCTGCAAAACTAACCCGGAATCCTCAAAGCATGCCAGTAAGTCCAAAACCAACAACAGCCGTACAAGTTGGCCATATTCTGGTCGGTGGTAATAACCCGGTGGTGGTTCAGTCTATGACCAATACCGATACTGCCGAGGTCGATGCCAGTGTGAAGCAAATTATGCAGTTAGCACAGGCAGGCTCCGAATTAGTCCGTCTGACAGTAAATACGGCCGAAGCGGCCAAAGCCGTGCCGCAAATAAAACAGCAATTACTTGCGCAAAACTGCTCTGTACCGCTGGTGGGCGACTTCCACTTTAATGGTCACAAGCTGCTAAAGTCTGAACCGGCCTGCGCCGAAGCACTGGACAAGTACCGCATTAATCCCGGTAACGTTGGCAAAGGTAAAAAACGCGACGAACAGTTTGCCAGTATGATTGAAATTGCCTGCAAACATAACAAGCCAGTACGGATAGGCGTAAACTGGGGCAGCCTCGACCAGACCCTGCTGGCAAGAATGATGGATGAAAATTCAAAGCTGGCCGAACCCCTCGACAACACCCAGCTTATGCATAAAGCAGTTGTATCTTCTGCGCTGGAAAGTGCAGAACAGGCTATCGGCTTTGGCATGGACAAAAATAAAATTATTCTTTCCTGCAAAATGAGTGGCGTGCAGGATTTAATTTCTGTTTATCAGGATTTATCCTCACGTTGCGACTATGCCCTGCACCTGGGCTTAACCGAAGCCGGCATGGGCTCGAAAGGTATTGTTGCCTCAACCGCCGCGTTGGCCATTTTATTACAGCAAGGCATTGGCGACACCATTCGTATTTCACTCACCCCCAAGCCCGGCGGTGATCGTTGCGAGGAAGTGGTGGTAGCCCAGGAAATTTTGCAAAGCATGGGCTTACGTGCGTTCACCCCTCCGGTAATTGCCTGCCCCGGTTGTGGCCGCACCTCCAGTACCTATTTCCAGCAACTGGCAGAAGATATTCAAACGCATTTACGTGAACAAATGCCTGTCTGGCGCGGCAAACACCCCGGCGTAGAAACCATGCAGGTTGCCGTAATGGGCTGTGTGGTTAATGGTCCCGGTGAAAGTAAGCATGCCAATATCGGCATTAGCCTGCCCGGCACTGGCGAAAAACCGGTTGCTCCGGTTTATGTTGACGGTGAAAAAACCGTTACCTTAAAAGGTGACAATATCGCGCAGGAATTTCAGCAGATTGTTGATGATTACGTTGTAAAAAACTACCGGTAGTTTTTTAATGTCACTGCAAACCACAAAGTGATGAGGCAATCTTTGTTTTCTTATAAAAGCATTTCGCCTCGCGCTAATCTACATTTGTGCGGGTTAATATCCCCCTTAATCGCCGTGAATCGAGATGAGTTAAAGCGCAAGTGACACCGAAGGGCGAGTGCAGGACGCACGAGCTTTTGCGACAGGCCATGGATGGCCTGTCGCAAAATGTCCTGAGCATTAACCTCAGATCGATGAACGTGTGGCGATTAGGGGTGTGCTTTCTTTGGTGACTTTCTTTACTCACATAAAGAAAGTCACTCGCCTACAGCGCGTAGCGCGAGGCGAAAAAATATATATAAAATACACCAATATTATAATCTTAACTCAACCAACCTACTTATACACAATAATGTTCCTGATTATTAAACGTGAATATTCACGTTAACCCAACATTACCAACCGATTATTACGCCTTCGAGATAGCGGTTATATCCTTCATATTCAGAATTTTTTGCACTGGTAAATGCATGAGCATCCAGTTCGGCAAAACGCGCAACCACACCTTGCAAAGCAGCAACACCTTCGGCTGAAAGCAAACCTTTTGTAATGATACGTTTTTCTTCTGGACTTAGACGTGAACTTGCAGTTATTGCCTGATTAGGTAAGGTTTTACTACGAAACAGGACTTTTAGCTGTTCACGCTTATGTTGTGAAAGCTGCGTTTTATAATACGAACCCCGCAACATCGCAGCGGTACATTTTTTATTTTCAAATGCCTGAAAGACCTTTCCCATTCCACCTTTTATCCCTTTTACACGTGGTTGCACCACCGGGTTGGGGAAAGAAGCTAAAAAAGATAACGATGATAAATTGGGCGGAGAAATCCCACAAAAATATTTACCGGTTAAATCCTTGCTCCTGTTCAGCTTTGAATTCGCCTCGGTAACCAGCAGGAAGTCAAGCTTGCCGGGTAACTTAACAAGCACTTCGTGTTTAAGGTGTTTTAGTCGCCATGAAATAAAATGTGGGCCATCAAAAACAATATCGTATTTGTTATTGCGCATATCCATCTGGTACTTGAACCAGTTTTTGGCATGCTTATAGGTAACCTTGCGGCCAAGCAGGGATGTTAAATATTTTGCAACAGGCTCATACAGCTTCTTACCTGCTTCAACAGATTCTCTTGGCGGTGATGTCAGAATAAGTTCATCTGCGAACACACTTT
>JALTLP010000238.1 GCA_027001895.1 Chromatiales bacterium
CTCCCCAACCCTCCCCCGAAATGGGGAGGGAGTTAAACGAAAACAAGTTCCCCCTACCCTTTTCTGGGGGAGGGAACGGCAGTTTTAAACCTTAGCCTAATTCACCGTCCTTTCAGTCAAAATGGCAATAACAGTTGTCATTCCGAAGCGTTAGCGAGGAATCTTTTTATATACAATGCTCAAGATTTCTCCCCGTGGTCGAAATGACAATGACAGCTGTTATTCCGAAGTGTTAACGGGGCGCATACCCCGTTGACGACATAATTGCTTACAAAACAAGAACAGGAATTAAGTGCAAATTTCTCGTATTATTAGCCAATGAATCCACAATTAATTCAACAGCAGTTAAGCGCGTTTAGATTCGAGTTACCACAACAGGGCGCGGAACAATTAGCGGAGCTGTTAAAGCTGCTTATTAAATGGAATAAGGCCTATAACCTGACGGCGGTGCGCGACCCGGATGAGATGGTGGTATTGCATATCCTCGACAGTCTGGCACCCTTGCCTTTTGTTGAGGCCGACCACATCTTAGACGTGGGTACCGGGGCAGGATTCCCCGGTTTGCCGATGGCCATTGCCCGGCCGGACTGGCAGTTTACCTTGCTGGATAGCAATGCAAAAAAAACCCGTTTTGTTACCCAGGCGGTGATAGAGCTGGGGCTGGAGAATGTTAAGGTTGTTACCGGACGAGCTGAAAATAGCGATATAAATCAGCAGTTTAATACAGTAATGTGTCGAGCTACTTTTGCCCTTGGTGATTTTTTAAGCAAAACTTATCAGCATTGTGTGAATAAAGGGCTGTTCCTTGCTCTCAAAGGGAGTTATCCTAAACAGGAAATTGACGATGTTTGCCATACTTCCAGATACAGAGATTTGGCTGCTAAAATTAACATCGAAAAAACACAACAAATTCAGGTACCGGGGCTGGATGCCGAACGACATCTGGTGTTGGTACGAAAGCAACAATACTAAAACCTAAGGGGACGGATCATGGCGCGTACGATAGCCATTACCAATCAAAAAGGCGGTGTGGGCAAAACCACAACCTGCATTAACCTTGCTGCATCGCTGGCCGCGACCAAACGCAAGGTGTTACTTGTTGATATGGACCCACAAGGCAATGCCACTATGGGCAGTGGTATAGACAAAAATGAAGTGCAGGCCACCACCGGCGATATGCTAATGGGCAATATCCGCCCGGAAGATCTTATTATCGATATGAGTGAAGATGCCGGTTACGATGTGATGCCATCCAATGGTGACTTAACCGTTGCCGAAGTTAACTTAAAAGGTGAAGTGAGTGCCGAGCTATCTTTGCGTACAGCACTCACCAACTTAAAAACCGTTTACGATTATATTTTAATTGACTGCCCACCTTCGTTAAACATGCTTACCTTAAATGCACTGGTTGCTGCCGACTCGGTGATGATACCGATGCAATGTGAATACTATGCACTTGAAGGTTTATCCGCATTACTCGAAACCGTTGAAGGTATACGCGAAACCGTTAACCCGGACTTACAGATAGAAGGTATGTTACGTACCATGTTTGACCCACGCAATAATTTAGCCAACGATGTATCTGGCCAGTTATTAGTACACTTTCCGGAAAAAGTTTATCGCACGATTATTCCTCGTAATGTACGTCTCGCCGAAGCGCCGAGCCATGGTGTACCAATTATAAATTATGATAAATCTTCGCGTGGTGCCCTCGCCTACCTGGCTTTGGCCGGTGAAATTATTCGTAAAGATGAAGGCCTGGTAGCAGCAGCGCATTAATACAGTTAAGTTGTTGTTGCTTCGCTAATCACAGCAATAACAGAATAAAACAAATAAAAGTTAAGTAAATTCAAAATGAAAAAACGCGGACTGGGCCGTGACCTGAGTGCATTACTTGGTTCAAGCGCCAAAAAACAAACAACTTCAACAAGCACAACAGAAACCGCACAGGCAGGTTCTTCCAACGAAGGCTTAAAAAAACTTGCCGTTGAATATATGGTGCGTGGTCGTTACCAGCCACGTACTGAATTTAACGAAGAACAGTTGCAGGAACTGGCCGATTCTATTGGTAAGCAAGGCATTATTCAGCCTATTATTGTACGCTCAATCAGTGTTGATCCGGCTAAACCAAAATATGAAATTATTGCTGGTGAACGCCGCTGGCGTGCCGCGCAACTTGCCGGTATGCACGAAGTGCCTGTGGTTATAAAAAAATACACCGATGAAGAAGCCATTGCCGTTTCGTTAATCGAAAACATTCAGCGCGAAGACTTAAACCCGATAGAAGAAGCAACCTCGCTTGACCGCTTAATAGAAGAGTTTGGTTTAACCCATCAGGAAGCGGCCGATGCCGTGGGCCGTTCGCGTACCGCTGTTTCTAATTTGTTGCGTTTATTAAGCCTTGAGCCCAGTGTAAAAGAAATGCTGGCGCATGGTGATATCGAAATGGGTCATGCCCGCGCCCTGCTATCACTCGAAATAACCTTGCAGGTTGGTGTTGCCAACCATGTTATTGCAAAAGGTTTGTCAGTGCGCGAAACAGAAGCGTATGTTCGTAAATTATTAAACCCGCCAGCCAAAAAGAAAAAAGAAGATACGGTTGAAGACTTGCATATAAGCGATTTACAAAATCGTTTGTCTGACACACTTGGCGCAAAAGTAACCTGCCAGCATGGTGCAAAAGGCAAGGGTAAACTGGTAATACAATATAACAGTCTTGATGAGCTGGACGGCATCCTTGAGCATATAAAATAAGTAATTAATTATCGTAGGGTGGCAGCTTTAACTGTTTAAGTGTTGCTTTTAAATCATCAAGCGGCAATGCTTCGACAAAACCTTTTATCCGTGCAGCTTTACTTGCAACATCATTTTCTTTCAGTTTAAGCAGTGATTGTTTTATTTTAAGCTGTTGCTCCTTGCTGGTTGTTTTGGCTGCGCTTAAACACCATTCAGGATACAGTTTTGTTGAATGTACATTTTTTAGTATGTCATTTTGTTGATCGATAATAGTAAAGTCATCGATGGATATGCCATCATTTTTCATTGATTCAAGTAAACCGGATTTTATAAAGCCGGCATCAAAAACCCCTGCTCTTACGGCAAGCACAATATCATCCTGCGTTTTTGCTTCATAAAAAACGGCAAAGTCTTTGTGTGGATCAACGCCCTGATCAAGCAAGTGCTTTACCTGGAAAACATAGGCAGCAGCAGATCGTTTAAATTTAAAGCCCATTACTTTTTTGCCTTTAAGGTCAGCTGCTTTTGTAATACCGTTACCTTTTTTGGTAATAATGACCCCGGCAAAATATTTTCCGGATGGCTTCACCATGGTTAGTAGTGGTTTTGATTGTTGTTGTTTCTGTAGAGTAATGGTTAAAACAGGATTCGATAAAATATAGTTTACAAGCCCGGATTTCGTAGCATGCAAGGTTTCATCAGGTTTTAAAGGGATAATTTTAACCGTTGTATGGAGCTCTTTTTCAAGATAATTGCCAAGAGGCGTCCAGCGCTTTACTGCTTTAAGTTTACTACGAGGGGCTTGTACGCCAAGATTAATTTCAGCTGCGATGACAGTATGGCCATTAAGACCGATAATCAGCAAAAAGATACAAATAAGAGGGTTTTTGAATTTATTCATATCAGTTTATTTCGCGTGAGTGAAGATAACGGTTATTTTGACAAATTATTGAAATATTTACCTTTTTATAGCGTATTGAGTGGATATTGTATATTTTGTAGTTAATAATGTGAAAAAAAGTGCTTTTAGGGTATTTATGGCTAACAAGCTTAAGTTTAGTTTAAGCTTAAGTAGCTAAAATATAAAGTTTTTAAATTGAATATGCGGATTATTTAGCAATGCGAACAGTTTGTATCAGGCGTGTAACCCCCTGGGTTATATTTTTAACTTTATCAATCCTGATGCCCGCTTCACTGTGGGCTCGGTCTGGGCAGTCAGCATCCTGGCCCCTGGAAATTTTTGATGTAATGGATAACAAGCAACTTGTTATTTTTGTCAGGGATGAAGATATTGCGAAGAGCCCGCAATGGCAGCCTGCTAAAGGTGGGCCAGCCATGGGTATTGCCTCTGTTATTAGCAAAGTGAATCAGTGGGTGGCACAGGATATCCGACTGAAAGGATTGACTGTTCATGAAATTGAACTCAAGCCTATCAAGCAACATAAAAACCACTGGTATTATCTGGTGCATCTGGGGGAAACACACCACAGCAAGAAAACAAGCTACGTTGCGGTATTGTTTAGTGGTAAAGTGGTTCCGGCAATGGTAAAGCCTGTTTCAATTAAGTAATACGGGCAATATTTTGTACTAAAGTTAAGGTCATAACTATCTAAAGAGTAACCCGACACACACCCAATGGGTATACACCTAACAATTATTTACAGAATTATCGGCTTTATGTTTATGGCATTCAGCCCAATTTTGTTGTTACCCATCATTATTTCTGTATGGACCGACGATGGTATGACTTCCTACCTCGTTAAAAGTTTTTTAGTTCAGATTGTAGTTGGCTTGATTTTCTGGCTCCCTTTCAGAAAAAAACAATATAACCTGCATCGTCGTGAAGGTTTTTTAATTGTTGTTATTTTCTGGTTGTTGCTAAGTATTCTTGGTGCTTCTGTTTTTGTGCATGCACTGGGTTTTAACTATGTTGATGCATTTTTTGAATCCGTTTCCGGGTTAACAACAACAGGTGCAACGGTGATTACCGGGCTTGATAAGTTGCAACCTTCCATCCTTTTTTATCGCCAGGAACTGCAATGGTTTGGTGGCATGGGCTTAATTATGCTGGCAGTCGCCATTATGCCTATGCTGGGTATTGGTGGTATGAAAATGTACCTTGCCGAAACACCCGGGCCGATGAAAGAAGAAAAAATGACCCCGCGTATTGTCCATAGTGCCAAATTACTCTGGGCTATTTATACGGGTTTAACATTTATTTGTGCGGTTGCTTACTGGCTGGCAGGTATGTCTGTGTTTGATGCCGTTGCACATAGCATGACAACCTTATCAACAGGTGGCTTTTCAACACATGATGCAAGCATGGGATATTTTGATAGTGGTGTCATTGATGCTATTGCAATATTTTTTATGTTGCTTGGTGGCATTAACTTTAGTGTGCATTATATGGCGATACATAGAAAAAGTTTAAAATATTATTTTCAGAATACCGAGGTTGTTATTTTTCTGTTGTTTGTTTTTTTTATGATTATTTTTGTAACTTTAACGCTGCATTTGACATCGCATGATGGCAGTTTTACAGAAGAGTTAACCAATGTAGCTTTCGAAATTGTTTCTGTTGTTACCAGCACCGGTTTTGGTCTGGCTGATTTTTCTGTATGGCCACTTTTTTTGCCTGTATTGATGATCTTTATCAGTTTTGTGGGTGGCTGTGGTGGCTCAACGGCTGGTGGGATGAAAGTAATGCGGGTGACTATGCTTATAAAACAGGGCTGGCGTGAAATAAAACAACTAATACATCCAAAGGGTATTTTTATTATCAAGTTTGGTGGACAGCGTGTTTCATCCAGCATTCAGCAGAATATATGGGGTTTCTTTTCAATATACGCAACCACCTTTGTTATTTTAATGTTGCTGATGATGGCGGTGGCAGAGGTCGATCAGGTCACCGCCTTTTCTGCCATTGCCACCAGCATGAACAATCTGGGCCCAGGCCTGGGAGAAGTCACCCAGACTTTTGCCAGCATAAACAGTGGTGGTAAAATAATAGCTGCAATCGCAATGTTGCTGGGTCGTCTGGAGGTGTTTTCTATTCTTGTTCTGCTTCATCCTGCATTCTGGCGCGCCTGAGTGAAATTTTTAAAAACAAACTAAAATCCATAAACTTACAGGATTAGATGTACTAAACTTAACCTGGTCTGGCCTTACCAGGGAACAGGGAGAACAAGTATGAAAAAACTGTTATGGATAATTTCCTTTAGCGTGTGTTTAACACCGGTGTTTGCATCACCTAAGATGAGTCAGCAGAAACTTGAACAAACCGTAAAAAGTTTTGTAAAAAATGCCAGCGGTGAAAAAGGGGTGGTCAAGTTCACTTACCAACATGTAAAAATGTTTTTAATTTCTGATGTTACACATGACCGTATGCGAATAATTGCCCCGATTGTAAAATATGAAAAACTCGGGAATAAGCATATAAAAGCCATTTTAAGCTCCAATTTTCATAAGGCACTCGATGCGCGTTATGCTGTGAGTGACGGGGTTTTATATTCGGCCTATATCCACCCGCTTTCACCTTTAAACACAAAACAGATCAAGTCTGCCGTTTTGCAGGTTGCGAACCTTGCGTTATCTTTTGGCCGCGAATACTCAAGTGGAATTTTGTCGTATGGCCGTCAGGGTAAAGATAGAACGAAAAAGAACCCGAAACTGCACAGAAAAAATAAAAGCATAGAAGGTGCAATTTAGCCTGGCCACAGCCAGACCTGAACATTGAGAAATTCAGGTGGTTTGTTCATAAAATATCAGCCGATAAACGAAATATAATCGGTTTTGTTGTTAAGCGAAAAAACGGGTGTTGAGCGGATTTTCCGTGATGGTTGTGACGGAGAACGGCTAGTATCCGAGTATTTTATATGGTTATTAATCTTGTATTGACCAATAAAGGGGCAACGATTATACTGCGCGCGCTTAGAGCTTGAGTGCGATTTTCCGGGGTTTCTACCCTTATTCCGCTCTTCGTCGAGGTAGCAATGTCAGCTAAAAATGCGTTTTCCCACACAGTACGCAAGGTAATTCTGACACAGATTAGCCTGGTTTTACTAACCACCGCTGCGGCGACACTACTCAAAGGCACAGAATTTTTATGGTCAACCCTGTATGGTGGGGCCATAATAGTGACCAGCACCCTTTTTTTTGGCTGGAAACTAATGATCGCGACCAGAACGGCCGATAACACTGCTCCGGGAAATGCCACCGGCATCAATACCGTTGAGCTGTTTAAAGGCATTATCTTCCGTTTTATTCTGGTTGTTGCACTACTTGCATTGGGCATGGGTTGGCTCAAGTTGGCTCCCGCAGGCATCCTGGCTGGATTGATTGCCGCTCAATTAGCGTATTGGTTTAGTAAGACCAGTTATGGCGTAACCCGACGTAAATAAACGTAAGTAGTTGTAAAGAAAAGAATTTTAAAATTTTAGTAGGTTGATAGTAGAAATGTCGAGCGAAACAATCTCTTCTGGGCAATATATTAAGCACCACCTTACCAACTGGACCTATGGCCAGTTTCCAGACGGTCATTGGGGTTTTGCACATACCGGTGAAGAAGCGGCAAAAATGGGCTTTAACGCCATTCATGTTGATACCATGTTCTGGTCACTCTCTCTTGGATTCTTATTTATATGGTTGTTCCGCAAGGCAGCCAAAACCGCAACCACCGGCGTACCGGGCGGTATCCAGAATTTCTGTGAGTGGATAGTCGAATTTATCGATACCAGCGTACGTGGTTCGTTCACCGCTAAAAATGACCTGGTTGCGCCAATGGCGCTTACCATTTTTGTCTGGATCTTCCTGATGAATTTTATGGATTTAATTCCGGTCGATGTATTGCCACAAATTGCTGCCTGGATTGGTTCAAGTTTGTTTGGCGCTGATCCTCATCATGTATATTTTAAAGTGGTGCCTTCTACCGACCCGAACGCAACCTTTGGTATGGCGATTGCGGTATACCTTATTGTATTGTTTTACAGCATTAAAATTAAAGGCGTGGGCGGTTTTACTGCCGAGTTAACCATGATGCCATTCCAGTCAAAGAATAAACTGGTTCAACTGCTGTTTATTCCAGTTAACTTTACACTCGAATTTGTATCCTTAATCGCGAAACCTATTTCACTGGCTTTACGTTTGTTCGGTAATATGTACGCTGGTGAAATGATCTTTATTCTTATCGCGCTTATGTTTAACGCTGGTTTAGTAATGGGCGTACTTGGTGGTTTCTTACAGCTCGGTTGGGCAATATTCCATATCTTAATTATTACCTTGCAGGCGTTTATCTTTATGACGCTTACCATTGTATATATGGAAATGGCGCATCACGACCACTAGGCAATAAGAAAACGATTTAACAATTTTTTATTTAACTGAATTTTAATTTTTAAGTATTAGTACAACAGGAGACTAAAATGGAACAGGCATTATTATATATCGCAGGTGCTTTAATGATGGGTTTAGGCGCATTAGGTGCAGCGGTTGGTATCGGTATCTTGGGTGGTCGTTTCCTCGAAGGCGCGGCACGTCAACCTGAATTGATTCCAATGTTACGTACACAATTCTTCATCGTTATGGGTCTTGTGGATGCGGTACCTATGATTGCTGTGGGTATTGCAATGTATGTTCTTTTCGCAGTTGCAGCGTAACAGCAAAGCGAAACCGAAACATTTTTTAACAAACTTTAATTCAGGTTTTAGGTTCAACTATGAACATTAATTTAACGCTTTTAGGACAATTAATAACCTTCGCATTTTTTGTATGGTTCTGTCTGAAATTTGTGTGGCCGCCAATTATGAACGCCCTCGAAGAACGTAAAGCAACCATTGCTGACGGTCTTGCCGCTGCAGAAAAAGGCCAGCACGAAGAAGAGCTTGCCAAAAATCGTGCAGTAGAAATTTTAAAAGAAGCTAAAGACAAGGCGCAGGAAATTATTTCGCAGGCTGATAAACGTGCCAGTGAAATTATTGAAGAGTCGAAAGACACGGCCCGCGTAGAAGCAGAACGTATTGTTACCGCTGCCAATGCAGAAATTGAACAGGAAACAAACCGTGCACGAGAAGCACTGCGTGGTCAGGTTGTTTCATTGGCTGTTCAGGGTGCTGGCAAAGTGTTGAACAAAGAAATCGATGCTAAGGCAAACGAAGACCTGCTTAACGATCTGGTTGCTCAACTTTAAGGAACGTTAACAATGGCAGAAAACAGCACAATTGCACGTCCTTATGCACAAGCCGCTTTTGATATTGCAAAAGACAAGGGCGCATTAGCCGCCTGGTCTGACATGCTGGCATTAGCAGCCATGGTTGCATCTGACCCCAGTATGGCCGAAGCAATTGAAAGCCCGCATATTGGTAGTGAAGATCTTGTTTCTTTGTTTCTGGATATTTGCGGCGATAAGCTTGATACGCAAGGTAAAAACTTTATTCGTGTTCTTGCTGAGAACAAACGCTTAAATATTCTTGCCGACATTGCAACTGTTTATGAGCAATACCGTGCCGATGCAGAAGGAACAGTGGAAGCGGAAGTTATATCAGCATTTCCAATTTCTGACGCACAGCAACAAAATTTAATAGCCGGTTTAAAGAAACGCCTGGGTCGTGATATTTCATTGACCACGCGCGTTGACGATACATTAATTGGTGGTGCGATTATTCGCGCAGGTGACCTGGTAATAGACGGTACAGTAACCCGTCACCTTGAAGACTTAACACACTCGTTAATGCGCTAACAGATTTAAAATTTGAGGAAATATTCATGCAACTTAATCCATCTGAAATCAGTGAACTGATTAAGCAACGAATCGAGAGCTTCGAAAAAGTAAGCGAAGCTCAGAATGAAGGTACAGTCGTCGCGCTTGCTGACGGTGTGGTACGAATTCATGGTCTTGCTGACGTAATGTACGGCGAAATGATCGAATTCCCGGGCAACGTATACGGTATGGCACTTAACCTTGAACGCGACTCCGTTGGTGCGGTTATCCTGGGTGACTACGGTAACATTACAGAAGGCGACAAGGTTAAATGTACCGGTCGTATTCTAGAAGTGCCAACCGGCGATGAACTCTGTGGCCGTGTTGTTAACGCACTTGGCGAACCTATCGATGGTAAAGGTCCTATCAATGCAAAACAATCTGCTCCGATTGAAAAAATTGCACCGGGTGTTATCGAACGTAAATCGGTAGACCAACCTGTACAAACAGGTTTAAAAGCGATTGACGCGATGGTGCCTATCGGTCGTGGTCAGCGTGAATTAATTATCGGCGACAGACAAACCGGTAAAACAGCGGTTGCTATCGACGCGATTATCAACCAGAAAGAGACCGGCGTTAAATGTATCTACGTAGCGATTGGCCAGAAAGCTTCATCTGTTGCAGCGGTTGTTCGTAAACTCGAAGAACATGGCGCACTTGAGCACACTATCGTGGTTGCAGCATCAGCGGCAGAATCAGCAGCGATGCAATACATTGCACCTTATGCGGGTTGCTCGATGGGTGAATTCTTCCGTGACAAGGGCGAAGATGCGCTGATTGTTTATGATGATTTAACCAAACAGGCATGGGCTTACCGTCAGGTATCCTTGTTATTACGTCGTCCACCAGGTCGTGAAGCGTATCCGGGTGACGTATTCTACTTACACTCTCGTTTACTTGAACGTGCTTCACGTATCAATGCAGACGAAGTTGAACGCATTACTAACGGCGCAGTAAAAGGCCAGACCGGTTCTTTAACAGCATTACCTATTATCGAAACACAGGCGGGTGACGTATCTGCATTCGTACCCACTAACGTAATTTCGATTACTGACGGACAAATCTTCCTTGAGTCTGATTTGTTTAACGCCGGTATTCGTCCTGCGATTAATGCGGGTTTATCGGTATCACGTGTAGGTGGTTCAGCACAGACTAAAATTATCAAGAAGCTTGGTGGTGGTACACGTTTGGCGTTAGCACAATATCGTGAACTTGCGGCGTTTGCCCAGTTTGCATCTGACCTTGATGAAGCCACACGTAACCAGATTGAACTCGGTCAGCGTGTTACAGAATTAATGAAACAGTTCCAGTACTCACCCATGAGTGTTGCGGAACAGGCTTTTTCATTGTTTGCAGCGAACGAAGGCTTTCTGGATGATGTAGACGTAAACAAGGTTGTTGATTTTGAAGCAGCGATGCAGGCTTACCTGAAGTCTAACAATGCTGACTTAATTGCAAAAATTAATGACACTGGCGACTACAACGATGAGATTGCTGGCGAAATGAAAGCCGCGATTGAAGCATTTAAATCAAACAGCACTTATTAAGCTGAACAGATTAAAGGGCTGGTATTAACTTATGGCAAGCGGTAAAGAGATACGTACTCAGATCAAGAGCGTGCAAAACACGCAAAAGATCACCAGTGCTATGGAAATGGTTGCAGCGAGTAAAATGCGTAAAGCACAGGATCGCATGACAGCTTCCCGTCCATACGCTGAAAAAATGCGTCAGGTTATTGCTCACCTGGCTTTTGCACATACGGAGTATAAACATCCTTATTTAAATGATCGTGATGTAAAGCGTGTTGGCTATATTATTGTTTCAACCGACCGTGGTTTATGTGGTGGCTTAAACAACAACCTGTTTAAAGCGACTCTGGAGCACATGAAAGAATGGAACGATAAAAATATTGATATCGAGCTGTGTACGATTGGCAGTAAGGCACTGGGCTTCTTTAAGCGTTTAGGTAACTTACGCGCACAGGCAACACACCTGGGTGACGCACCTGCGCTTACCGATTTAATCGGTACGGTTAAGTCGATGCTGGATGCTTATAACGATGGTGAAATTGACCGTTTATTTATCGTGTCTAACGAGTTTGTTAATACCATGACGCAGGAGCCACGCGTTGATCAGTTGCTTCCTATCAGTCACTCTGAAGAAGATGCCGAATTAAAACATCACTGGGATTATATTTACGAGCCCAACGCAAAAGACGTGCTGGACAACCTGATGATTCGTTATATCGAATCACTTGTTTATCAGGGCGTGGTAGAAAATATTGCCTGTGAAATGGCGTCACGAATGATTGCGATGAAAGCCGCAACCGATAATGCCGGTGACCTGATTGACAGCCTGCAACTTGTATACAACAAGGCTCGACAGGCAGCGATTACTCAGGAAATATCCGAGATTGTTAGTGGTGCAGCGGCAGTTTAGTTGTAACGAAAAGAATTTTAAACTTTAAGCTTTAACGAGGAACGACAAATGAGTTCTGGAAAAATTGTCCAAATTATCGGTGCGGTAGTTGACGTGGAATTTCCACGCAATGCACTCCCTAAAATTTACGATGCATTAAAAGTAGAGTCAGCCGACCTTACCCTGGAAGTGCAGCAGCAACTTGGTGATGGTGTAGTTCGTGCCATTGCGATGGGAACAACAGATGGTATCAGGCGTTCATTGGAAGTTGTTAACACGGGTGCGCCAATCAATGTACCTGTTGGACAAAAAACACTGGGCCGTATTATGGACGTATTAGGTAACCCGGTAGATGGCGCTGGCGAAATTGGTCATGAATCAACAATGCCTATTCACCGTAAGCCACCCGCTTATGACGAACAGGCATCAAGCCTGGAAATCCTGGAAACAGGTGTAAAAGTTATCGACCTGATTATGCCAATTGCCAAAGGTGGTAAAATTGGTTTATTCGGTGGTGCGGGTGTTGGTAAAACTGTAACACTGATGGAGCTTATTCGTAACATCGCGGTCGAGCACAGTGGCTTTTCCGTATTCGCCGGTGTGGGTGAACGTACACGTGAAGGTAACGACTTCTACTACGAAATGGAAGAAGGCGGCGTACTGGATAAAGTTGCACTGGTTTACGGTCAGATGAATGAGCCACCAGGAAACAGACTGCGTGTCGCCTTAACCGGCTTAACCATGGCGGAATACTTCCGTGATGAAGGTCGTGACGTATTAATGTTTGTTGATAACATCTATCGTTACACGCTTGCGGGTACAGAGGTATCTGCACTGTTAGGTCGTATGCCATCTGCGGTAGGTTACCAGCCAACACTTGCAGAAGAAATGGGTGTACTGCAGGAACGTATTACATCAACAAAGACCGGTTCGATCACTTCGTTCCAGGCGGTATACGTACCTGCGGATGACTTAACCGATCCATCACCAGCAACAACCTTCTCTCACCTGGACGCGACATTAGTATTATCACGTCAGATTGCAGAACTGGGTATCTACCCTGCGGTTGACCCACTTGATTCAACATCACGGGTACTTGATCCACTGGTTATCGGTGAAGAACACTATAATGTTGCCCGTGCCGTTCAGGGTACATTGCAGAAGTATAAAGAATTAAAAGATATTATCGCGATTCTGGGTATGGACGAATTATCTGAAGAAGATAAACTGATCGTAACCCGTGCTCGTAAGATGCAACGTTTCCTGTCGCAGCCGTTCTTCGTAGCAGAAGTATTTACCGGCGCGCCGGGTAAATACGTAACTGTAAAAGAAACCATTAAGGCCTTTAAAGAAATTAATGAAGGTAAGTACGATGACCTGCCTGAACAAGCGTTCTATATGGTTGGCGGTATCGAAGAAGTTGTAGAAAAAGCGAAAACGTTATAACGCTGTATATATATCGTCAACTATTAAGT
>JALTLP010000239.1 GCA_027001895.1 Chromatiales bacterium
CTTCAGCAATGGACTTGGCACTTTCACCCGGATCGACATTAAAAGTAACACTACCTAAAGAACCGTTAATGATAAGATTCTCACCTTGTGCATTACGTGCCTGAGCACCGGCCGTTGTTTCCTGACCTGTTACCCGGTAATTACCATATTGATTGGTTCTGAAGTTATTGGTAGTGGCCTGAATTGTCTGGTTGGCATTAGCACCGACCTGGAAGACAGCTGTTCCAAATGTACCATCAAGAATTTTCTGTCCATTAAACTCTGTATTGGTTGCAATACGATCCAGTTCTGAAACCAGTTGACCAACTTCAGACTGTAAAGCTTGTCTGTCTGATGCTGAGTTTGTGGCGTTAGCAGACTGTACAGACAGTTCACGAATACGCTGTAAGATATTTCCTGCTTCGGCTAACGCGCCTTCTGCAGTTTGTGATAATGAAATACCATCATTGGCGTTTCGTACAGCCTGGTTCAAACCCCGAATCTGGGATGTGAAACGTTCAGAAATAGCTAAACCCGCAGCATCGTCCTTTGCGCTGTTAATACGCAAACCAGAAGACAACCTTTGCAATGATGTTTGTAATGCTTCTTGCGAAGCATTCAAATTACGTTGCGAATTTAGCGACATGATATTGGTATTAATAACTTGTGGCATGACGCACTCTCCTAATGTTTCCTTCACCACGCATAAATGTTGCGGCTTAGGGATAATTCAATAACGAAATAGTTAAATTTTTTAACCTAACCATCTCGCTTCCGGGATACCTAGCGTCCGGGATCGGCGTATCTTTAGGGTAACAACGAAAAAAATTTAAATTATTTTCAAAAGGAAAAAAGAAATGTAAAACAGTGTTAAGTAACTGTATTTTCTAGAGATAATCAAACATTGAGATATTCTGGACACGGGTAAAGGCTTTTTGCGAGGCCTGTAAACCGGTTAATTTAAGATTTAATTCACTCACAGCCTTGGCATAATCAAGATCTTCAATACTGGATAAGGTTTCTTTTATTTGCAGGTTATAGTCTTCGTTAATGCTTTCCTGAGCATCCAGCGCCTGCATTCGTGCCCCTATATGGGAACGAACTTCAAGTACACGACCCAGTGAATTATCAATGGCCAGTAATGTTCTGTTAATTTCGTTATGCAGCCCTGCAAGCTGTGAAGGGGTACCACGTGGTTTACGCAAGGCATTAACAAAATTATTCACTGTTGTAAAAATATCCTGGTTTTCACTGGGACGTATTACAAAAAAGTCTTTAGCTGCAGGTTCACCTTCAATTGCAACACGTACTCCATTAAACTCAATGTCTGCGCCATCAACATAAACCGTACCGGCTGGTATGATTTCTTCGTTTTTAGAATTGATGACCTTGTATGTGATGGGTTCAAGAGGATCGATGGACTCTTTCTTGTCGAATACAATCGCATAAGTACCGCCGTCATAACTGCCGGTTCGACTACCGGGGTCAATAATACCCGAGCCAGTATTGGTTTCACTTTCAAAAGATGTGAATTCAGTATTACCATCCTTGATTGATCTGAATACAAACGTACCGGAATCCGTCGTTTCAATAATTCGCTTGGGGCCAATTTGTAAACTACGCTGGGTGTCATCACCCTGGTAAACATATTCTCCGTTTTCATTATTTACAAATGGCCGGAAGTTAACCTTGGCACCTGCAAATAAAAATTCCCCGGAGCCATCTGTTGTATTTGCCATATCAAGAATTTCTTCGAGTAATTGTTCCACTTCTTCCGAAATAAAATCGCGGGTTTCATTTGTTTGCGATGCATTGTTTGCAGCAACCGCAAGTTCACGTATGCGTTGCAGTGTTTCGGTTGTATTGCTAAGAACAGATTCTTCGATACCAAGCCGGGCACGCGCAGCGTCTATATTTTTCTGAAACTGTGCATTTACCTGTAAGTTGGCTTTTAAATCGACAACCCTGGCCGCACCGATAGGATCTTCTGAAGGTTTAAAAATACGTTTACCTGTGGCCACCTGCTTTTGTGTGCGGGTGAGCTTTTCCTGCTGTTCAAGCATGGAATTTATGGCGACTTGTTGAGTTTGATTGGATGAAACACGCATAATCTTACCTGAACGAATTCATTAAGGTGTCAAACAATTCTTTTGCCGTTGCAATAACCTGTGCATTAGCCTTATAGAGTTGCTGATAGCGTACAAGTTGTGCAGCTTCTTCATCCATGTTTACACCTGAAATTCCTTCACGTCGTTCCGAAGCCTGTTGTAAAAGTAATTGCTGCGCCTTACTGCTTGTATCTAGCTCGTGCGTTTTACTACCCACACGAGAAACCAGCCGTGCATATACCTGCGTATAGGTTGCTGTTGCATCTTCAAGCAGACGTTTGTTTTGTAAACCTGCCAGAGCAACAGCATTAGTGTTATCACCAATGCCATCCTTGTTGTATTCAATATGAAATGTATCGCCCTGTTTTGGGTTACCGGTAATTTTAAAACGTACTTTTAAATCTATGCCATCCGGAGTCGGGAAAACATCAATGCCTTTTTCAGGATCATATTCATGAATTGATGTAATAGTGGGTGGTGATGCCGGCGTTGCAGGCACTGCCGGAGTAGCATGGCCCTCTTCGTCAGCGGCAATAGCCGGTGTTGCCGGTATAGCCGCCTTCTTATAAGTAACAGGCTGCCCCTTGTTATCCAGAATTTCATAATGCTTTTCATCAACAAAACGCACCACCAGCGGCATGTCCAGGTCTTTGTTCTTACCATTAAAAAGTTCTGAATCGGTTCCCAGTACTTCAACAGAACTGATTTCGCCGTCACCCAGGTTCCCAACATCCGCAAAAGTACGCACAGGAGACGCCGCTGCAATTTTCTTTACATCCGATATTAAAACTTTAAAACGTTGTGCACCTTCAACGGTTGGACGAATAATAAAACTATCCTCATTCTCTATCGTGCTGCCACTTTCAATTTTTAGTTTAAAACCCTCGGATTCAATTTCTGCTGGTAAGGATGAGAAGGTATCAACAAGTTTATCGTCTCTTAACCGAACAAGACTGTACTTACCGTCAAAGTAAGACAGGCGGTAATCACTGACGGTAACCTTGTCCAGATCAGTAATAACAGCCGACAGCTTCATATCCCCATTATTATTTTTGCTGTTTTTTACTTGTGGAGCCGTAATTGCCAGTTCTTCAAAGAACTTTTCACCCAGCACATTTTTCAGGTCCATTCCAAGCTGATGTTGTTCGTTAAATGTTTTTGAAATACCAACGGCAATACGACCAAGATCATTCTGTGACACATCCAGAATATCACTTTTAAACTTGAGCATGCCACCGAGTTCACCCCCAGACAGAAACTTTGTAATAAAAGATTCTGTTGTATTGCTCTTAAATACAATTTCCACTTCTGACGCATCATCCGGGCTTGCAACCACATCCATCTTCGCAGCCTGACCACCCACAACAAGTATTTGCCCGTTACCAACAAAAACATTTAGACGACCGTCATCCTGTAGCTGACCACGAACGGATATCTTGTTTGATAAATCAAGTAATAATCGATCACGTTGATCGAGTAAATCATTAGGCGTTGTACCACCTATTTCCCTTGCCTTAACGATAGCTTCATTCACATCGGCGATAGATTGAGCCA
>JALTLP010000240.1 GCA_027001895.1 Chromatiales bacterium
TTATTGAACAGTGTATAGCAGATAAATATTTAAGCGAAACCCGTTTTACAGAAACCTTTGTTAACTCAAAAATTAACCGTGGTGCAGGCCCGTTAAAAATAAAGCTGGAACTGCAACAGAGGGGTGTTGACGAAACCCTGATAGATGAGTATCTTGATTTTAATCAGCCGGAATGGTTTGCGCGGGCAGTTGATGTTCGGGTTAAACGTTTTGGTAGCCAGCTTCCGGATGATATAAATGATAAGTCAAAACAAATCCGGTTTTTACAACAACGTGGCTTTACTCAAAAACAAATTATAAATGTAATTGACGGTAATAGCTTTGATGACTGAATAACTGTGACCACTGAATGAAGCAAACATTCTCGCCAATAATAATACTAACAAGCGGCATCTTACTTTATGCGTTGGCGGTGTTTTTCAGTATCAGGCTTGCAATATCGACTCCGTGGCTGGGTCTGGGCTTTGTGGCTAATTCAGAAACGGACAAAGTTCAGGTTGTAACGGTTAATGCAGATGGCCCTTCAGCCGGTTTGCAGCTTGAAAGCCAGGAAGTTGTTGCATTGCATGGTTCCCGTTCGAGTGTTTTACTCAGTAGAGAGCTGCTTTTTAGCATGCCCTATAACTTTAGTACTTACCATGAATACAATTCATTTTTTAAACTACAAAGTCAGGCTGCAGCTATCCTGAATGAAGACAGGATAAAACTGGCAACCAGTAGCGGAAATACCTTTACTATTACCCCGCTAAAAAAGCGACCGCTTAGTTCATTGCCTGTAATTTTCTGGATGCAGTTGCTTGTTGGTGGGCTGGTTTTTTTTGTCAGTATTAATGTTCTGCGTTCAAAAGAACTGACTAACAAGATAGTTGGTTATTGTTTTGCTCTAGCAGGAAGCTTTTTTCTGCTATACGCAGCAACTGTTGCCGGTTATAGCAGTCGAGAAGTGGCACTGGACGGTGAGACTTTTTCATCGCTGGCCATGCTTCAATTTTATGCTTTTCTTGGTTGCGCAATATTTTTTGTATCCGTTTTTCATTTCTACCCGATGCGGCCTGGTTCTTCAAAGTCACTCATCTTTTTTGTAATAAGTTTTTTGCTGTTTTCATTATTACATGTGTATCAGGTTTTCAATTCGATATTTCCTGGTGTAAATCTTACCTATTATATTGTTGGTATTCTCGGCATGTTTTTTATTGTGCGACAGTATGATCTTACACGGGGTTTTATAGTCGAGCGGGCATCTTTACGCTGGCTGGTTTATACATTGATTACAGGGAATGTTCTGTTTCTTATTATCAATATTATCCCACTGATTACAAACCTGGAAGCTATTCATAAACAGTTTTTTTCATGGATAGCCCTGCTTTGTATCTTTATCGGTGTGGCACTTGGCATTAAAAAATACAAACTTTTTAAACTGGAATTATGGGTGCTGTACTCATGGATATGGATGTTTGGCGGGCTTATTGTTATGACGCTTTCGGTATTGCTTGTTTCGGCTTTTGCTATCAGTACCGTGGTTGCTCTGTTGTTTTCTGTTTTGCTGGTTGGCTGGTTATATTTTCCGTTGCGTCACTGGCTGTGGGAAAATTATGCATTTGGTTTTAACCGTACCCATTATCAGGAGCGTTTGCCGGAATTACTGGAAATCATTCTTTCTCCAAAAGCGGTACGAAGTGACAAAGAACAGTGGGAGTTTCTTTTACGTCAGGTGTTTGATCCGGTACTGGTAATGAATGATATAGATGATGCCGAAGAAGTGACTATAAAAGAAAGTGGTGCAGTATTGCATATACCTGAATTTGAGGGCATCCCGGCCTTTGGGCTCGCGGGTGTTGAGCGTGGCAGCCGTCTGTTTAATATTAATGATGTGCGTTTTATCAGCAGTTTGCAGACATTATTTAAAAATGCACAGTTATTTAAAAGTGCTTACGAACGGGGTGTCCATGAAGAGCGTACAAGAATCGCACGCGACCTGCATGATGATGTTGCAGCACGGCTTTTAACCCTGATACATAAAACCGAAGGTACTTCACAGGAACCGCTGGCGCGTGAAGCACTGGTAACATTACGTGAGTCGATTAATTCACTGGGCGGGCGTAAACAGCAAAGCCTGGATGATTTGTTAAGAGAGATACAGGTTGATACCCGGTTTAGACTGGATGCGGCAAATATTGAGCTATACTGGGAGCAGGATAGACGATTATATAAGAAAACATTATCATCACGTCAGGCAACAAATTTAAAACGTGTAAGTCAGGAAATAATTACAAACGTTTTGAAACATGCCAATGCAAAAACACTACGAATAGACAACAGTTACGACAATGAACAGTTTGTTATATCATTTTGTGACGATGGTGATACCAAACTAATAAAAGACTGGGTTAATGGTCGAGGTGTGAATAATATTCGAACACGAATAAAAGAGTCAGGTGGCCGGGTAAGATGGAGTCAGCGTATTATTGATGAAGAGCTTGCCGGAACCTGCGTAGAACTGAGTATACCCATTTAGAACCTGTTATAATTTGTTGTTATAAATTTAAGGATGGCTATGAAAAAGGCATTATTGTTAGAAGACTTTGAAGATACACGTACCTGGCTTGCCTGTATTGTACGCGCTGCCTTTGATGAAATTGAAGTATATGAAGCGGCAACCCTTGAACAGGGACGTGCAGTCATAGCGAGCCATAAAATTGATCTTGCCTTAATTGATATTAACCTGCCCGATGGTAACGGTGTCGATTTTGTGAAGGATGTTATGAAAGCTTCGCCGGAAACCTACTGTGTTATGGCGACCATCTTCGATGACGACGATCATATCTTTCCTGCGCTACGAGCGGGTGCTCAGGGGTATTTGTTAAAAGAACAAAGTACCAACGACTTTATTGCTGCTTTGCAAGGTATATTAAGTGGCGAGCCGCCATTATCACCGGCTATTGCACGCAAAATGATGTCATACTTTGCCGAAGACGATTCTGCCGACAAACAAACCAAGCTTTCCGAACGAGAAACCGAAATCCTCACCCTGATTGCCAAGGGTTTAAAACGCAATGAAGTTGCCGATTTGCTGAATTTAAGCCCCAATACTGTCGCTGCCCACCTGAAGCGTATTTATAACAAGCTCAACGTATCGACACGTGCCGAAGCCACCCTCGAAGCACTTCGCTTAGGCCTGGTAAATGTGATCGATTAAAAATTAATCTGTCTGTAAATGTCTGTATTGAATTTTTGCCAGCATTGCGGGCGTAGATTACGCTGTCTCATCAATTAAAAATCGCATATAATCACGACTTTAAATCAGCCAGATTATTGAAATTAAAGGCGAAGTAGCAGCGAGTATGACAACCACCAGCATTAAATCCAGCGCGGACATCAGGAACGCTTTTCTTGAGTTTTTTAAAAACAAGCAGCATGAAATTGTGCCATCAAGTTCACTGGTTCCGGCAAATGATCCCACCTTATTGTTTACCAATGCCGGCATGGTGCAGTTTAAAGAGGTTTTTCTTGGCCATGAAAAGCGCCCCTATGTACGCGCAACCTCTTCACAGCGTTGTGTTCGTGCCGGAGGCAAACACAATGACCTGGAAAATGTAGGTTACACGGCTCGTCATCATACGTTTTTTGAAATGCT
>JALTLP010000241.1 GCA_027001895.1 Chromatiales bacterium
AAAAGGTATACGCGACAAATTTGAAATACATTTTTTCTCATCAAATATTGACCCGGATGAAAAAGGAGCGATTACAGACAGGTTAACAGAGCGCAATATTATTCTGGATTATGGTTTTGAGCCGGCCGAGTTTGTTGAAGGCGGTATGCTGGATAATGCTGGAAATTTTCGTAAAGCCGATCTGGTATTATTTTCACCGGGAATTACCGGCTCGGCACTGGTAAAAAACTCCTGTTTGCCGGTTACCAAAGGCGGGCAGATAGATGTCGACAAGTTTGGCCAGGTAAAAGGCTTGCAGAATGTTTTTGCCAGTGGTGATTGTGCCAGCCATGAAAACCCGCCACCGTGGGTTCCACATCAGGCGCATATGGCACAGCTTCGTTCCCAGGCCGCAGCAAAAAATATAAAAGCGACACTGTCAGGAAAACCAGCCAGTCATACCTACCGGCATGAACTGTCCTGTATTATGAACCTGGAAAATGATGCAATGTGGTTACATATGTCCAACGATAACAAGCCACCGTTCTGGAATATTTTTCCACGTCGCTCAAAAAATTTAATTGCAGTTAAAAATATATTCGAAAAACTGTATCTGGTTTATCTTAAATATTTATAGTTTTATAAACGATTAAGGTTGACTCATTTCTATGATAAATGAACAGTACATCTGGTTTGTATGGGCAAGTGCTTTTTTAATTCCCTGGGCCATCATCTATTGGGTATATCCTCAGTACCGCCACACCATGTTGTGGACAAGCCTGTTTACCATGCCTTTTGGGCTGACCGAACCCATCTTTGTGCCCGAGTACTGGAGCCCACCGAGTTTATTTAACCTGGCATTGCGTACCGGTTTTGATATTGAAAGTCTTATTTTTTGTTTTGGTATTGGTGGAATAGGCGCAGTGCTTTATAACCTGATAAACAAACAGGTTCCGGTTAAAGTTGAACCGGGTGAACGTTTACAACCTTTGCATCGGCATCATTACAAGGCACTTGCAGCTCCGTTTATTACTTTTCCATTGCTGTTTTTCTTTCCGTGGAACCCGATTTATCCTTCGATTATCGCTATGATCGTTGGTGCCATTGCCAATATTCTGTGTCGACCCGACTTGCAACGTAAAACCTGGGTAGGGGGGCTACTGTTTCTGGGTTTTTATATCATCTTTCTTATTGTGCTCGAATTAAGTGCACCCGAGTATATTGAAAAAGTCTGGAACCTGGCTGATTTGTCCGGCCTTATGATTGGTTTTATGCCACTCGAAGAACTGCTATTTGCGATAAGTTTTGGTATGTACTGGGCCGGTGTTTATGAGCATTTTACCTGGCGCAAGGCTGTATAAAAAGTGCAAACAGGAAAATGTTTTTGCAACCGGGATGCGGTAAAAAAGCATGATAAACAACACAAATAATATTAAGCAGCTTCTAAACGATAAGCCGGTACAAATTGCCGGAGCCGGTCCGGCCGGCCTGGCAGCAGCCATTACCCTGGCAAAGCAAGGTGTGCCGGTGCAGGTACATGAAGCACGTAACGAAGTGGGTTACCGTTTTCAGGGGGATTTACAGGGGCTGGAAAACTGGACCAGCAAACAGGATGCACTGCAATGGATGCAACAAAATGGTTTATCGACAGATTTTGAAAAGTTTGCGGGTTATCAGGGTACGGTCTTTGATAACAAAGGCAAGGCATATACGTTGTCCAGTAAAAAGCCTTTCTTCTACATGCTTGAACGTGGCCCTGGAACAGGCAGTCTGGATACTGCCTTACTTAACCAGGCGGCTGATCTGGGTGTCGAAGTTATTTTTAATAGCCGGCTTAAGGATATTAGTGGGCCTGGTGTACTTGCCATTGGGCCGAAAGCAGCGGATGCCATCGCCGTTGGTTATCATTTTGAAACGGATATGGATAATGGTTTCTGGGCTATTTGTGATGATGAGCTGGCGCCTAAAGGCTATGCCTACTTGTTGGTGATGAATGGCCGCGGCACGGTTAAAAGTTGTATGTTCTCCGGTTTTAAACAGGAACAGCTTTATGTTAAAAGAACGCTTGCGGCTTTTGAAAAGCTGGTTGGCCTTAAAATGATTAATCCGCAGCCTCATGGCGGTGCTGGTAATTTTTACTTACCGGCAACGGCTGTGCATGGCGGGCATCCTGTTGTTGGTGAACAGGCCGGCTTTCAGGACACATTGTGGGGCTTTGGTATGCGTCACGCTATGACATCCGGGATACTGGCGGCTCAGAGTTTATTAACGGGTGAAGACTACGACCGTTTGTGGAAAAGCGCCTTTGCAGCACAGATGCAGGTGTCTATTGTTAACCGGGTTTTGTTTGGTTTACTGGGTAATTTTGGTTATCGATATTTTTTACGGCTGATTTCCAACAGTGCTGATCCCTGTGCGCTATTACTAAAGCAATATAATTCCAGTGGCTTAAAGCGTTTGTTATTACCCTGGGCTCGCTGGCGATATGCCAGTCAGCGTAAAGATAAAAGTTGTGACCATATTGATTGTACCTGTGTCTGGTGTCGTTGTGGGTCGGCTTAATTATGAAAGATAAAGCTGTGCCAAGAGTGGGGGTTATCCTGAGTTCAGGTGGTATTCGGGGTGTTTGTGCACATACCGGTTTCTTACTCTGGCTACAACGACAGGGTCTTGATATTAAAGCCATGGCAGGTTGCAGTGCGGGTGCGGTTGTAGGAGGCATTTTTTCAAGTGGGCGGGACATAGAAGACTGGGCAAACACGCTGGTTAAGGTTAAACCCTATCAGTTCTGGCGGCCGTCCTGGTTAAAATTTGTCTGGTCTGTGCTTTTCAATAAAGGCCGTGGCTACACAGGATTGTCTTCAACACGTTATGCAATAGAATTTTGTCGCAAGCAGCTTAAAGTGCAGCACTTCGAACAATGCTCGATACCGTTTGATGCACTGGCCATTCATCTGGCTAGTGGGCAGAAAACCCTGTTTAATAAAGGTGAGCTGGCTGAAAGAATCGTTGCAAGTGCAGCCACGCCGTTGCTTTACCAACCGGTAAATATCGACGGGGAATATTATAGCGATGGTGCTGTTCTGGACCTTGCACCAACAGAAGCTATTTGTTGTAAACATCAGCTGGATATTGTTATCGTCCATCATGTCGCACAGCGCGATGAAGGACAGCGTGGATTGAAGAAAATCCTTGATGGACGTTGGGCATTTATTGAAATATTGAATTTATTATTGTATCAGCGGCGTCCCTGGTATCTTTCTGATCAAGCATTGAGCACCCGGAAATGTCCATGTGGATGTGATGCGATCATTATTGTCGTCGAACCTGAATTACCAGAATTGAGCTGGCCCATTTCAAGCCATGGTCGCCGGGTGATGCAGGTAGCGATGGAACAGGCATCGGATTTACTCGGGCAATATATTGATAACCTTGCAAAAGTAAAGGATATTGCTGAACAAAAGTTGATTGAGAAAGATAGCCAGCCAGATTGAGAATACGTTACAGGATAACTAACCAGGATAATGAAAATTTTTAGAAAAAGTATAATTTATTGTTTTTAATACTAAAATCGTGAAAAAAATATATAATTTCAAGGAACCTTCTTGTAAAAAAGTTGTTTAAGTGTACATTACAT
>JALTLP010000242.1 GCA_027001895.1 Chromatiales bacterium
ACTAGCTCTGGAACAGGGCGATATCAGTCAACAGGCATTTGAGCAAACACAGGCCGAAATTGAAAAGTCTTTGCTACAGGATGTGCATGATGGTGAGTTAAAGGTAACAATAACCCCAAAAACAGAGCGCAATGCTTTTGTTATTATTACAGCCATTCCTTTAATGGCACTTGCCCTGTACTGGCTATGGGGTTCGCCTGACAGTATTAACCTTGCCGGTGAAGCACAACAGCAAGCCGCCAGTAACCCGCATAATAGTGGTAATGATTTGGCACCGTCAGCCGATCCGAAGAAGCACGTTGGTTCTGTTGATGAAATGGCGGCCTTGTTAGAAAAGAAATTACTTGAAAAACCAGATAACCCGAACGGCTGGTATACGCTTGGCCGGACATACATGTCATTAAAACAGTATGACAAGGCTGTGGTTGCGTTTAAGCGTTTGCGCCAACTGGTGGGTGATGATGTTACTGTGCTTGTTACACTGGCCGATGCACTGACAATGGCCAGTGGTGGTCAGATAATTGGCGAGCCCTTTGAGTTAATTAAAAAAGCACTTGCCTTAAAGCCAGACGATCCGACTGCCTTATGGCTGGGTGGTCTGGGCTACGAAGAAACGGGCGATGCTAAAACAGCCGTTAAGCTCTGGAAAAAATTATTACCGCTTATCGCTAGCGAACCTCGCTCTGTCCATCAGGTGCAGTCGCTTATTGCGGCTGCTGAGAAAAAAATGGGTATAGAACCGACGGTTGTCGTTGGCGAACCAGTCAAAGGGGCACCACAACAGGCTGTATCCAATGCCAGTATCCAGGTAACGGTTAAACTGGATGATGCTTATAAAAATAAAGTCTCAGCCAGTGACTTTGTACTGGTCTATGCCCGTGCAGCCAATGGCCCACGCATGCCGTTGGCTATTGTGCGCAAGCAGGTAAAAGATTTGCCAATGACCTTTACTCTGGATGACAGCATGGCCATGCAACCGAGCATGAAATTGTCCAATTTTGAAAAAGTGAATATCATTGCCAGGATTTCAAAGCTGGGTCAGGCCATGCCGCAAAGTGGTGACGTACAGGGTCAGTTTGGCCCGGTTACGGTGAAAGATGCAAAGCCGGTTACGGTTGTGATAGATCGACTTGTTTCATTATCCGCTCAAAAGCCAGTGGTACAGCCAAAGAATCCGATCAGTGCAACATCCGCAGCCAGCATCAAAGTAAAGGTTCAGCTTGATGATGCTTTAATTAGCAAGGTTTCGCCTGATGATTATGTGCTGGTTTATGCCCGTGCAGCCAATGGTCCACGCATGCCGCTGGCCATTGTGCGTAAGCAGGTACGTGATTTGCCAATGACCTTAACCCTTGATGACAGCATGGCGATGCGGCCTTCAATGAAACTCTCCAGTTTTGATAAAGTGGATATCCTTGCCAGAGTGACCAAATCGGGTCAGGCCATGCCACAAAGTGGTGACAAACAGGGGCAGTTTGGCCCGGTCGTCGTAAAGGATGCCAAACCAGTAACCGTCGTTATAAACAAGGTTTTACCGTAGTTTATTGGTTTTAGTGGTTGTTAGAGCTGTTTCTGTCATCAGCCGGAAAAAAACACTCATACTTAATCCAGCTCAATGTTTTAAGCGCTAAAGCCGCTACAATTGCCAGTCTATATTGATGGTTTGTCGGTAAAAAAATGTTCTAAAAAAAGTGCGCTAACTTTGCTTGACATGAAGCGCCAACTAGACTATTTTTTCATATCAATTTAGACTGATTCTAAATCGAATTTAGCAGGTTTTTTTACCTGCATATTTAACCATTTTAGTTGTACAAATAGCTGATTTTCAGCTGTTTTTTATCTATTCATTGATAACTATAAGAGGTGACACTATGTCCTTAAAAGGAAGTAAAACAGAACAAAATTTAAAAGATGCATTTGCCGGTGAATCACAGGCAAACCGTCGTTACCTGTACTTTGCAGCAAAAGCAGACGTAGAAGGCTATAACGATGTTTCTACTGTGTTCCGTTCAACCGCAGAAGGCGAAACAGGCCATGCGCACGGCCATCTGGAATACCTGGAAGAAAGCGGTGATCCGGCAACCGGTCTGCCAATTGGCTCAACTGCGGATAACCTTAAAGCGGCCATTGCGGGTGAAACACACGAATATACCGATATGTACCCAGGTATGGCAAAAGCGGCTCGCGAAGAAAACTTCGACGAGATTGCAGACTGGTTCGAAACGCTTGCTAAAGCGGAACGTTCACATGCTAACCGTTTCCAGAAAGCACTGGATAACCTCGACGGTTAATATAACAACCTTGCACAGTGCGCCTGATGCTGTGCAAGGTTTTTACTCTGGCTTTTGTTTCAGTTCTGAAACAGGAGATATTCAAACAAATTCATTTAACTGACTTTAAAGGGTATTACCATGGCTCAACGCGAAGGTAGTTTAGAGGCACCGACACGTCATCCGCTAAACTGGAAAGACGCTTCATTTTATAACGAAGACGAACTCTTTACCGAACTGGAGCGTGTTTACGATATTTGTCATGGTTGCCGTCGCTGTGTCAGCTTATGTAATGCATTTCCGACTTTATTCGATTTGGTCGATGAATCAGATACCATGGAAGTCGATGGTGTTGCTAAACAGGACTACTGGAAAGTTGTTGACCACTGTTACCTTTGCGACCTGTGTTATCTGACAAAATGTCCATACGTGCCACCGCATGAATGGAATATTGATTTTCCTCATTTAATGTTACGCGCCAAGGCGGTTAAATTTAAACAGCAGGGCGCAACCAGCCGCGATAAAATGTTAGCGGCAACCGATACAGTCGGTAAACTGGCCGGCTTACCGGTGGTTGCGCAAACCGTAAACTTTGTTAACAAACTTAAGCCTGTGCGTAAAATGATGCAGTCAGGTTTAGGGATTCATGCCAATGCAGTATTGCCTGAATACCATAGCAGTAATTTTCGTTCAGCTTATAAGGGTTCTAAAGTTAGCCAGATCGATGCCGGTGAGAAGACAAGCGGTAAAGTGGCGCTGTTTGCTACCTGTTACTGCAATGTGAATGAGCCGGATATTAATAACGATCTAGTGAGTGTTTTTGAACATAACGGAATACAAACAACCATTGCACAAAAAGAACAGTGCTGCGGTATGCCAAAACTTGAACTGGGTGATCTGAACGCTGTTGAAAAAGCCATGCAGGTTAATATACCGGTATTAGCAAAACTGGTTGATGATGGCTATGACCTGGTAGCCGCAGTGCCTTCCTGTGTTTTGATGTTTAAACAGGAGCTGCCATTAATGTTCCCGGATAACAAAGATGTACAAAAAGTCCAGCAGGCCTTTTATGATCCGTTTGAATATTTAATGCTGCGTCATAAAGAAAACAAACTGAATACAGAATTTAAAAAACCACTGGGTAAAATTGCCTATCAGGTTGCCTGTCATTTACGTGTACAGAAAATTGGCTTAAAAACCCGGGATATATTGCAACTGGTGCCGGATACCGAAGTCATGCCTATCGAACGTTGTTCCGGTCATGATGGTACCTATGCGGTTAAAGTTGAGTTCCATGATATATCAATGAAAATTGCCCGTCCGGTGGTTAACAAGGTTAAGCAGTTTAATGCAGACTATTATTCCAGTGACTGTCCGATGGCAGGGCATCAAATAGAAAATGGCTTGCAGGACAGTTCTGCACCGACCCACCCGATAAAATTATTACGCAAGGCCTATGGTCTTTAAGTGTAGCGAGAGAGTTTAACAATGAAAAAACTGAGCCGTGAAGATTTAATGTCCCTGGAAGAATATGCCGAAAAGCGTAAAGCTTTTCGTGCCAATGTGATTGACCACAAGAAAAACCGTCAGGTTGCACTGGGTGAACATGCGACTTTATATTTTGAAGACCGCCTGACATTACAATACCAGATACAGGAAATGTTACGTATCGAGAAAATTTTTGAAGCGGCAGGTATTAATGAAGAACTCGATGCCTATAACCCGTTAATACCGGATGGCTCAAACTTAAAAGCCACCTTTATGATTGAATATGCTGACGTTGAGGAACGGCAGAAAGTTTTGTCTACCTTAGGTGGTGTTGAAGACAAAGTCTGGATACAGGTTGATGGCTTTGACAAAGTGTATGCCATTGCCGATGAAGATATGGAACGTAACCGCGATGAAAAAACATCAGCCGTTCATTTTATGCGTTTTGAATTTAGCGACGAAATGATAGCAGCGGCTAAATCTGGGAAAGATTTTTCAATGGGTATTGACTATGAAGGTTTTGAACAATGCGTTTCACCGGTTGATAAAAAAACTCAGCAATCGTTAATTAAAGACTTTGATTAATGATCAAAGTTAAGTTCTTCTAGCGGTTAAATACAGAATTTTCTTAGTGATGGCATGGTTTTAAGCTACTATTAGATAAGTCATTGTCCTTATTTATCGGGAGCAGAAGAACAGTGTTTTACAAGTTAGCCACTATTTTTAGTATTTTGCTTTTTGCAAACAGCCTGGCTTTGCATGCACAAATATACAAATGGGTAGATAAAGACGGTACGGTTCATTTTACCGACACCCCCCCTGAGAATACAAAAACAAAGAAAGTCACGGTAAAGATAAACACCTACCAGTCAGTAAAAATTATCAGGCCAAATGATACCGGCTCTGACAAGAAGGTTGCAACGCTAAAAAAACCGGATCCAGCTGATAAAAATGTATTAATGTACAGTGCCGAGTGGTGTGGGGTTTGCAGAAGAGCAAAAAAATATTTTTCGGAGAATAATATACGCTATAAGGACATTGATATTGATAAGAATAAACAGGGTCGGATTGCCTATAACAAATTGAATGCGCGAGGTGTGCCGGTTATTTTTGTTGATGATATTCGTTTAAACGGCTTCTCGCAAAAACATTTTGAACAAGTGTATTACCGTTAATCCCTGATAATATGCACATCACGTTGAGGATAGGGGATAGTAATATTTTTATCTTTAAAACCTTTCCAGATGGCCAGGTTTATATCTGATTTAACACTGCCTACTCCCTGTTCAGGATCATCCAGCCACAGCCGTAGTTCAAGTTCTATTCCGCTATCTGCAAATTGTGTCAGACGTACCTGCGGTTTAGGTGTGGATAACACTCGTGAACTTACCGCACAGGCATCCAGCATTACCTTCATGGCCATTTCAACATCATCCTCATAGCTAATCTGAACAGGTACTTTGATTCGCACGTGTTTGTCGCTATAACTCCAGTTGGTGACTTCAGATGTAATAATATTTTCATTTGGTATCAATGTTTCAACACCGTCCCGATCTTTAACAACAATATAACGTGCATGCAGGGCAACGACCCAGCCAAACCGATTGCCGATGCTGATAACATCGCCGGGTTTAATTGAACGGTCAAACAGTAAAATAAAACCACTGATAAAATTACTGGCTATACGTTGCAGGCCAAAGCCCAGGCCAACACCGATAGCACCGCCAAAAACGGTCAGCGTTGTAAGATCAATACCGACACTGTTAAGTGCAATAACGATTGCAATGCTGTAGAGAAAAAATTTGGCAAACTTGGTTAAACCCACCTGCATACTTGAACTGATTACATGCGAGTTTTTAGCCTGTTGTTCAATCAGGTTGGCAAGCCAGCGTGCAACAACAAAATAAATACCGGCGATAACAATAAATTGCAGTACAGATAAAATCGACAGCCTGTTATCACCCAATGTAACAGCAGCACTATCCAGTGATTTCAGAATGTCAGGTAACCAGCCAAGCAGATGCAGAGCAACCAGACACCATATTGTTGTGCTAATAAAGCCTTCCCATGTTTTAAGTGCCGGTGTTTTACTGAATGTTCGTCTCAGGCTGTAAACAGATATTCGAACCGCTGCCAGAGATAACAGCAGTGGTATGAGTATATTCAGGATAGGTGTAGTAATGTTGTAAACATGTAAGATACTTACACCAATATAAATAATTACAAGGGTCAATAGTGGAAATATAAGATAACCTGAACCGCGTAAAATAAAGCGTGATACCCCCTTTTGTTCCGTAGTGCCTAAACGCGCAACAAGAAACTGTTTCCATTTTCTGTTCAGAATAAATGCCAGTAACAAAGCAACTGCAAGTATAGCGAGCTGCCATAAACTGTCTGCAACAAGCAGGCTTTGTAATTTAGCCGTTATAATTTGAAGCCATTGATTAACTGAGTTCATTTGTTGTTCTGCGTCATAAAATTGAAAATTATTTTATAGTGTAACAGTTTAGAGTATTTCTAATTTAATAATTTGCTGTTTTTTTAACCAGTATAAGCTTTGCTCCTGGTTACTAAATCATCAATTTGTTTATAATTTAAACAAATGTTTTTGCGAATCTGGAGGCAGTCTAATAATTTTGTACATTAAATAAACATACTGCTGCATTATGCACTTAAATATAAGAGTTAAAGTATATTCTTGACTTGGAATTAAGCAAGTGATTAGATCGCACTACACACTATGAGATTAAGAAGTACCAAAAGGATATGGGCTTTATAGGGATATAATTTAGTTACAACTGCAAGTGCGTAGTCGTAGTACATAAAGTGTTTTGCAGATTTTGTAATTCAAATCTTTCATTAAGCTCATTTCAGATAAAAAGTTACTGTAATTTTTTTTACAATCACAATTATTTTCAAGGAGAAAATAATGAAACTAACTGATGTATTTCGAAATGGCAAAGCAGGTCTGCTACCTGTAATTTCAATTTTTGCTGTAATGTTAAGCGGTGCCGCAAATGCCGGTACGATTGCAGGTTCGGCGCACGACTTCTCTGCCCTCGGTTGGGGTGGTGGTGAAATCTGTGTGGCATGCCACACACCTCACCAATCAGACACGACAGTAACAGCACCTTTGTGGAACCATACCAACACAACAACAAACTTCACAATGTACACCAGCCCAACGCTGGACGCGGTAAGCACCGGCCAACCCGGCGGCACATCGCGTTTATGCTTATCATGTCATGATGGCACCGTTGCACTCGACAGTTTTGGTGGCGCAACCGGTACAACCTTCATGACGGGCCGAGCTGCTGTTGGTACTGCGGGTGATTTAAGTGATGACCACCCGATTTCTATTACGTACGATACTGCATTGGCCACAGCAGATGGTTCGTTATATGACCCGACAACAACGGTTACTACTATCGGTCTTGCAGGCGGTAAAACAAAAACAGATACCATTGCAAATATTATGTTAACAGCGGGTACGGTACAGTGTAGTTCATGCCACGATGTGCATAACTCGTTTACTGTTGGCGCACCTTTGTTGAAAATTTCAACGGCAGGCAGCCAGCTTTGTTTAACTTGCCATAACAAGTAAGTAATACCTAACTATAAGGAAGCCTGTTATTAAATGATCGGCTAGTTGGTGAGTTGAATGTGCTTTGCAGGCGTTAAGCAAGAAATCAAAAATACACTAACTGGTTTAAAACAGGCCAAATTATTTAAATTACATGCGGGTTTGTTCCTTGCCGGTGCAATACTGTTAATTACAGGTTGTGCCGGCAATCCTGAACTTAAGCGTACTCAGTTATTTTATCCGCCATTACCGGCCAAACCACGAATTCAGTTTCTCACCAGTTTCAGTGGTACCCAGGTTAAAAAATCCAGAAAAAGCTCATTTAGCGATTTTGTGCTTGGAAAAAATTCAAGTGAAGAGCTTGGTATTATTACCAAGCCATACGGCGTAGGGATGTACGACAATAAACTGTATGTCGTTGACCTGCGTCTGCCAGGCTACCATGTTCTTAATTTTGAAGACCAGATAGTAAAAAAGGTGACGGGTACGGGTGAAGGCCGTATGGTCAAGCCGGTTAATATTACATTTGATATTGACGGAACCCGCTATATCACCGATACACAGCGTGAAAGAATTCTTGTGTATGACAAGAACGATAAATTTGTGCGTGCCTTAGGTGAAGACAAGCAGTTCAAACCGGCTGATGTTGTTGTTACCCAGGACTTTTTATACGTAACAGATCTTGCTCACCATAAAGTACATATGCTTGATAAGGATACCGGCAAGATATTGTCCAGTTTTGGTAAAGCGGGCTCTAAAGAAAAAGACTTTTTCTTTCCCACCAATATGGCGCTGACTGAGGACGGATATTTATATATTTCAGATACAGGGAATTACCGCGTTTTAAAATACATCCGGGGTGGAAAAACACTGGTTAAGCAGTATGGCCGTATTGGCAGTGGTATCGGTCAGTTCGCACGTCCGAAAGGTGTGGCTGTAGACAAGCAGGGCAGAATGTATGTTGTCGACTCTGCTTTTGAAAATGTCCAGATATTTGACGAACAGGGAAATGTTTTATTGTTCTTTGGCGAACCAGGGAATCGAATGGGGAATATTAATTTACCTGTTGATGTCGAGATTGATTATGATCATGTGGACAGCTTTAGAAAATATGAACGACAGGGGTTTAGATCAGAATACCTCATTATGGTTACCAGCCAGTTTGGGCCTAATAAGGTAAATGTATACGGATTTGGTGAAATTAAAAATAAAAGATTACCATCAGATGAAGAACTTGATGATGAAGATAATTCTTCATCTGATATTAATTAAAATTTCAAGTAGTCACATTCATGCTGGCGATGATAACGAACAATGTGACAAATTCCATGGGAGGGAAATTATATAATATATTAAGCGGTATATTGTTTATGACATTAATGATACATAGCCCGAAAAATAGTTTTGCCGAAGAAATTAAACCGTTTGCCTTTACGGGTTTCGATGGCTTTATCGATTTAAGGTATTTAAAGGACGACCAGTCAAACAAGCAGACGGCACCGGCTAAACGTACTGAAAACAGGGAAGCTTATCAGGAAGAAATACGCATAAACACGCATAGCTATATTTATCATCCGAAATTTCTGCAAATGGACATTGGTGGGGGGCCGGTTTTTGTACAAAACACGATAAGTTCTGATGTAACAGATACAAGTGGCGTTCAGACCATTAAATCGAGTGACTTTAACGACACCTTGTTTAACTATTCCGCCAGGCTCAACTTTCTTAAAGGTAAAGACTATCCTTTTACCCTTTATTATGAAAGAAGCAATCCACTGGTTTCTCCAAGTCTTGACGAGCAATTTTTACAGAAAAATACAAAATATGGGGCAAACCTGACCTGGCGAACTCCAATTGTTTATACATTGCAAACATCGACCTATGAGTCCAAGGGCAGTGGCTTTAACCTTGTTGTAGATGAACAAATAAAGCAAACAAATGTACGGGGTTACCGTTCTTTTGGTCAGGATGGTTATGCACAACTGTATTATCAGCACAATAAGGTTGATTCAAAAAGTGGAAGTTTAAGCCTGCCCATTACTCCATCAAGTCGCACCAGTACATCCGGCAATTTTGATATGCGTTATCGCTTTGGTGAAGACAAGCAGTATGAAATTATTGGCTTGCTTTCACAATTAAAACAAAACCCGGAACCTAATTTAACCGAAACACGTTTTAGCCCGGAGTTTCGCTGGAAGCATAGCAAGACAGTTAAGTCATTCTACAAATTAAATTATGTTAAAAGTGAGCAACAAACCAATACAACAACTAATAGCCTGCTTTCAGCAGGGATTGCCGAGCAGAACAAGGTGGGTTTTTCACAGGCATACGACGTTCATAGCAATACAACGACAACAAGTTCAACGGATGAAAAGGTTATCGGTGCGCTTGCCCGATTAGCATATGACCTGCCGTTTAAAGATGGCAGTCTTAACCTGAGCGCCAGCTATAACTATGATAAACGTGATCAGGTTGCAACAAAAAGTACAATTCCTGTTTTCAATGAGCGGCATATATTAAACGGTACAACGCCAGTTAATTTAAATAATAATTTTGTTGTGGCACCGGTTTCAACAACGGTTAAGGTATATAACCTGTCGCGATCACAGCAATACGTGGTCGATACGGATTACAGGTTATTAACCATTGGTAGTGTTACCCAGATTCAGCGTCTGGCGGGTGGTAATATTATTGATGGGGAAGATGTTGTTGTTGATTATAGCTATACCTCAGGTGGTACTTTTAAATCAAGTGTGCTGGATCAGGACTACCAGATTGCAGTTAACTTTTTTAAATATTACAACAGCTTTGTCCGTTACCGGAAAATTGATAACAGCCTGGATGAAGGGGTGCCTACTAACAGCCTGAATTCCAGTGAGACACGATCATATGGCGGTGGTATTAATTATCCGGTGTCCACCTGGATGAGTTTTGCTGCTGATACTTTGTACGAAGAGCATGATGAAGAAATTGCTTCTTATGACAGACGTTCAACAAAATACTCAATGCAATTTAACATGCCATTGGCAACAACGATTGATATATCAAGAAGACAAACAGTGATTAACCAGAAAACTTCGGCCGAGGATGTAGACCTTGTCCGAAACAGTATTCGTTTAAGAATGCGTCCCTGGCTAAGAGCCAGTTTAAGTTATACCTACAGCGAAGAAGATGATACCGGTGGCAGCATTCCCCGAAGCCTGAAAGAACATTCACTGGAATTTGAATGGCGAGTACGTGCAGTTACGATTCGCCTGGACGGACGACTGGTAGATGAAAATCAGGGTGAGTTTGCCAGGGATCGAGAATCAATACATTTATCAATGCGGAGAGATTTCTGATGTTTTTAAAACGCAGTCTTGCCTTTTTAATGTTAACCCTCAGTCTTATCTGGCTGGGTTCTTTACATGGGTGTAGTGCACCGGTAAAGTCATTTTCACCTGAACATGCTACAGCCGATAAAATCTGGCCCGCCGCACCGGCAAAACCTCGTATTGCCTATGGTGGTGGGTTCTCATCACCTGAGCAGCTTGGTATAGAAAAAAGCTTCTTTCGCAAAGTGATCGAATTCTTTTCTGGAGAAGAAAAACATAGCCTGGTTCAGCCAATGGCTGTGACTGTCGACAGAGACAATACTATTTATGTGGCCGATCCCGGGGTAAATGGTATTCACCGTTTTGATGTCGTTAATAATGAATATAAGCTAATAAACAAGGTCGGTGATACTTTTCTTAAAACACCGGTTGCCTTTACTCAGGGCTTTAAAGGTGAAATATACTTTACAGATTCAAGCCTGGGTAAGGTCTTTGTAATACATAAAGGCAGTGACGTTGCTGAAGAGGTAAACTTTGGTTTCGATTTCAGACAGCCAACCGGTATTTCCTTTGACCCTAAAACGGGCTGGTTATATGTTGTCGACACAGCAAGACATCTGGTGACTGTATTTGACAAGCGCCATGATTTTATCCGTGCTTTTGGTAAACGCGGTAAAGGCGACGGTGAATTTAATTTCCCGACAATGGTCTGGGTTAATGACAAAAAACAGGTGCTGGTTTCAGATTCTTTAAATTTCAGGGTTCAGATATTTCAGCAAAACGGTAAGTTTATTTCAAAGTTTGGTAAACGCGGTGAAGGTACAGGTCTGCATTCACGACCTAAAGGTATTGCAGAAGATCGCTATGGTCATATTTATGTTGTCGATGCCTTGTTTCATACCGTACAGATGTTTGACCACGATGGAAACTTTCTTCTTAACTTTGGCCAGCAGGGGCAACAGCAAGGCAAGTTCTGGTTACCGAGTGGTATATTTGTCCGTAATAACGATGCCATTTTTGTTGCCGATACCCACAACCATCGTGTGCAGGTCTTCTATTATATAGGAGAACGAACATGAGTAAGCTAGTGCGTAATATCCTGATTATTATTAGCCTGCTTGTTAGTTTTAACAGCTTTGCAGGTATTGCAACCTCTAAACATAATTTGTCTGTAAATGGACCGGGTACCATAAAAGCAGCAACAGATGATCGTATATGTATCTTTTGCCACACGGCTCATACATCATCACCGATTGCACCTTTGTGGAACAGGCGGAACCCCGGTGCCATTTATACAACTTACTCAAGTTCAACAGCGACTGCGTTACCGGGGCAGCCAAACGGATCATCGCTTATTTGTTTAAGCTGCCATGATGGAACGATAGCACTGGGTGATGTCCTGGCTGGTGGGACTATTACAATGGCGGGTGGTGTCACTACAATGCCAGCAGGCAGAAGTTTACTTGGTACCGACCTGTCAGATGACCACCCAATTTCATTTCAATATACCAGTGCACTTGCCGCCGCAAATGGGGAGCTTGCCGATCCGAACACATTAACAGGAGCGGTTAAACTGGACAGTACGGGTCAGTTGCAATGTACAAGTTGCCATGATCCCCACAATGATGTGAACGGCCAGTTTCTAGTGGTTGATAATCGTGGTTCGACGTTATGTGAAACCTGTCACTTGAAAGCAAACTGGACCAATTCACCTCATAATACATCAACCAGTACCTGGAACGGCGTTGCCCCGGATCCTTGGCCAAACAGCACGTATACAACAGTAGCGGATAATGGTTGTGGCAACTGTCATACGCCACATGCTGCCGGACAGAGCCAACGCCTGCTAAACAGTGCTGCAGAAGAACAAACCTGCTTTAACTGTCATAATGGTAATGTTACCGACGACATTCAGTCAGACTTTAACAAGGCTTCGCATCATCCGGTTGAAATGACAAACGCAGTCCATGATCCAAATGAAGCAACCATTGTCACTAACCGCCATGTAGAATGTGTCGATTGCCATAACCCTCACTCAGCCGGAACCGGCCCGGGTACCCCGGGTATCAGTGGTGTCGATTACCTGGGTAATATTGTTAATCCGATTACTGCAAACTACCAGGTTTGTTTCCGTTGTCATGGTGATAGCCCAAATATTCCACCACCAAGAACAACACGACAAATTGTGCAGCCAAATATACGTTTACAGTTTGATACGATTAATCCTTCGTATCATCCGGTTGCTGGTGTTGGAAAAAGTACCAATGTACCCAGCTTGTTAGCGCCATGGACGACTTCAAGCATGATGGAATGTACAGATTGTCACGGTGATGATGGTGGTAGTGATAAACCGCATGGTTCTATTTATACACCTATATTAAAACAGCAGTATATAACCACCGATCCAAACACTGAAAGCCCGGCAGCCTATGCACTTTGCTACAGTTGCCATGACCGTAACAGTATCCTTAGTGATAATACTTTTGGTGAACATAGCCGGCATATACTAGGTGAGAATGCACCTTGTAACACCTGCCATGATCCGCATGGTGTCAGCCTTGCTGCCGGAGCAACAACTGCCAATAATGCGCGCCTGATTAATTTTAATACCAATGTTGTAACACCATCAGGAGGTGTGCTTGCCT
>JALTLP010000243.1 GCA_027001895.1 Chromatiales bacterium
GTATTAAGCAGTCTATATATTCTTCAGCGGGCAGGGCAGTTTTAAGACGATGGGAATTAAAATCACAGTAAGGACATTTTTCAACACACCACGGAAAATGTATATATAAACCAAGGGGGGGGAGTGAAGTAAAGGTTGTCATCTAAGTTAAAATTACAGGGCTGTTTAACTGTCTTCTGCGGTAGCAGTATCAACCTGTTGTTTTAGCATGTTTGTATCTTTAAAAAAGTCATCCAGAGTCTGTTTTTTTGCCATGATAAAAAATGCCGGCCGGATTATTCCTGAATATTCAGGTGTGTTTGAAAATTCCGGACTGCGTAACAGGCTGCCAAGCTCTACCAGTCCAAGGATAACGACCGCAGAGACAAGTGCCATTTTCTTTGCTCGTGCCGGGCTGAGACTTGTACTGTAATGCAGGTGTCCATAAAAAAGTATCGTTGTTACCACGATATCCATTACCAGGTTTATAAAATCTGCCGAGCCTGTAACAGCAAAACTGAATTCATAGTAGTTTGCGAAGTTATCAATAACAATACTTGCCAGGGTTAAGCAGCAAACCCAGATAGCGTGAAATGCAAAGTAAAAACGGTGTGTAACTATTTTGCTTATTATTGACCAGCCCAGCGCCCATAGCACAAGAAAAATCATTATTGGATAAACATCGCTTAATAATCTCTGCAGGGTAATGTTGCTGGTGTCTTCAATATAGTTGTTCGCCGCCATTGCAGCAATAAAAACTATCCAGACAACTGGCAGAATAAAGCCGCTTGTTAACAACATGCTTATCTGGCTGGGTTTATCACGTTCTTCGATAGTGTCGCGTATTTTATGGTTTGTAAAACGAAAACGCAGATCGGTATGGCCCACACGAATGCGGGTATCATCTTTAATCAGAATTTCGCTTTGTTTGCTGAATGGCTGAAGGCTGAACAGCCCATTCCTGCTGTCGGTGTCCTTAATAACAAGTGAGTCGTTTTTATTTGAAATAACGAGGTGTTGTGGCGAGATATATGGATCATCGAGAATAATCGTGTTCTGGTAGCCACGGCCTATAGTGCAGGGGAATTTATCTATGCGATGACGTTCCTTTATTTTACCGAAGCGGTCGAGTATTTCTACGATTACGGTGTCCATGAAAAAGCCCTGATATATTGTTTGCTAAAACGAACGGCGTTTTTATAGCTGACTCCTGCAAGAATTAAATTGGTTTGTATGCTGGTTTGTTTTTCGTTAAGACTTGCGGCTGACAGCATCATGTCGTAAATATTTTTAAAGTGTTTGTAGGCGCGTATACAAAAAGAAATTTTAAATGTTATATTTTTATTTTTTACAAATTCGGTTTTGCAACTGTAGTTTGTAAAATATTTTTTACTGCCGGTTAAATGTACAGCCGGGTTCTGAAAGTATTCCTGCTGGATGTGAGCAAAGCGAAAGCTATTCATATTATCGGCACTGATAAGATAATGTGAATAATGTATATCTCCTGTTGTAAAACCTGAGCTTAGAAAAATATCGTTTTTGGTTGCGCAACTGTTTTCACTGGCCTTATAGGGCAGGTCTTTTGATTCTGAATCTCCCCAGCATGTCAGATAGTCGGCGAGTTTATCCGGCACCTGATAGTTGCCAATTTTTTTTGTTTTAAATTTTCTGCTTAAGATATCTGAAATATAGCGTTCCTGATTGGAAAGTAATTGCTTTTCAATATATTTTAGAAAGTTTCTGGGTTTATGTTTGTTTTTAATTAATATGTTCAGATACTTAACCGGTACCAGAAAACCTATCTGGTTGCCTGCAGTGGCAACGTTAATACCGATAACCCTGCCTTTTTCTGTAATAGAAGGGCCGCCACTCATGCCGGGGTTGATTGCACTGGATAAATGAATACGCCTGGTTGTACCATCGTCAGTTTCGCCATTATAGGTTCCGACAACAATCGCCATACCCAGGTCATGCGGATTGCCGATGGAAAATATTTTTTCACCTTTTTTTATTTTTTTTGTTTCCAGTTTTAATGCCGGAGTATTATTTTGTTCTGACTCAAGTATGGCGAGATCGTGGATTACATCAAAATTAACCAGCTTTGCTGGAAAAACTTTTTTTGTTTTTTCATTGTCGTGCAATACATATTCAATACGATATTGTTCGGGTTCAAATACGTGCAGGGATACGACATGGTAGTTTGTTGCAATCAGCCCCTTGTTGTTAACAAAAAAACCACTACCGATAGTGGTTTTGGAATCAGTTGCCTTGTCGACAATACGAACCTGTACCAGACGGTTTTTGTAATGGCTGAATACTTCTTTAGTGCTGGCATATATATTGGTCGATAAGCAGGTTATCAATAAAAATAAACTAATATGAGTTAATTTTTTAGTCATCAATTTATTTTGTTGCCCGAGCTTTGATTTGTTCTGCAAGTTGTTTAAGTGCTTTACCACGGTGACTTAAAGCATGTTTTTGTTCCGACGATATTTGTGCCGCCGAACACTGGTACTGAGGTACATAAAATACAGGGTCGTAGCCAAAACCGTTCTCACCCTGTGGTTCAGTTAAAATGCTTCCTTCCCATGTGCCCTGACAGATAAGCGGTGTTGGATCTTTTTCATGTTCAAGTAAAACCATTAAACATTGAAAGCGTGCACCGCGTTGTTGTGGCGGAACATCTTTAAGTGCCTTTAATGCTTTTTGTACATTGGCTTCGTCAGTTGCGCCTTCGCCGGCATAGCGTGCTGAATAAATGCCGGGTTCACCGTTGAGCGCATCTATTTCTATACCGGAATCATCAGCCAATGCGGGCAAGCCGGTATGCTGGCAGGCATTGCGTGCTTTTAGCAAAGCATTTTCTATAAAGGTTAAACCGGTTTCTGGAATTTCCGGTACGTTATATTCGGACTGTGGAACCACAGAAATATGATAAGCCGAAAGTATTTCGGCTATTTCGCGTGCCTTGCCTGCATTGTTGCTGGCCAGAACAATTTTATCCATTTTTACCTGCTTAATAATTTTAGGAGTTAAGCGCTTCTTGCTGGTATTTCAGTAACTGTTTAATGGCTTTTTCTGCCAGGCCGGTCATGGCAATTAAATCGTCGTGGTTAAAAGCTTCGCCTTCGGCTGTTCCTTGCACTTCGATAAACCCACCTTTATCGTTCATAATAATATTCATATCGGTATCGCAGTCAGAATCTTCAATATAATCGAGATCCATGACCGGCTGTCCTTTATAAACACCAACAGAAATAGCCGCAATCTGGTTTGTTAATGGGTTGGCAGTAATCATTTTATTATCGAGCATATGCTCAATAGCATCGCTTAAGGCAACAAAGGCCCCGGTGATGGATGCAGTACGTGTGCCTCCGTCGGCCTGGATAACGTCACAGTCCAGTGAAATAGTATGTTCGCCGAGTTTTTCCAGGTCGATTGCTGCACGAAGAGCGCGGCCTATTAGTCGCTGAATTTCCATAGTACGGCCACCTTGCTTGCCGCTGGAAGATTCGCGGCGCATACGGCTGCCGGTTGAGCGTGGTAACATGCCGTACTCGGCGGTAATCCAGCCCTGGCCTTTACCGCGCAGAAAGCCGGGTACCTTTGCTTCGACGGTTGCGGTGCAAATAACTTTGGTATCACCACAACAGATTAAAACAGAGCCTTCGGCATGCTTTGTATAGTTGCGGGTAATTGTAACGGGGCGTAATTCATCGGCGGCTCGACCACTTGGGCGCATAGGTATTCCTTTGGTTTAAATTGATATGAATACACAGTATAACGCGTCTTGGCGATAATCAGCCAGTTTGTTTTCCATGATTATTTAACAAAAAGCCAAACCGTTTTTTTGACATAAAAAAACGGGCTACATAAGCCCGTTTTAAAATTGACTATTTTGTAAGTCTTATGGACGAATGTAAGAGTAACCTTGTTCCTGTAATTCCATAATGCGCTGAACACCAGCAGGTACAATTTTTACACCCTTGGTTAATTTAGGCATATGACCTTTTTTCTTTTTGATTTTCTTCATAGTGTTGTTACAGGCACTAAAAGTTAAATCTTCGTTAAAAGCCATGTTTTTAATTCGCTTGGAATTTTTGTTTTTCTTTGTCAGCAAGCTTAAACCTGGGCCATAAGCAACAATTTCTACAATTGCTTCACCTGGACCGTATGCTTTTAAAACATTCGCAGCATTATTCAATGCAATTTTTTGTGTTAATGGATCTTTAGAACTTACCTGGATAACAACTTTATGGGTATCGTCCTTAACTGAATTACCCGTTGTTGCTGCGCAACCCGTTGCAATGACTGTAGCGAGTAAAATCGCCATAATTTTTAAATATTTCATTCTTAACTCCTCAAAAGTTTTTACTAATAAATAAAGCTAAATTACCGACAAATGCCCGAAATTTAATTTTATCAGTTAAAGAACATGTAACTTATTGTTTTTTCATAATTATTTTCTGGTATGGGGGGCTGTACCAGGTCGAAACATGTTGCACTGATAACATCTTTATTAATGTCATCTGACTACTATTTTACCTGTTTGTTCACCGTTTAAACAGTGTTATTCAGCAAAATGATTGATATAAGCTTGTGTTAAACTCGGCTTTATTAATTTTATTCGAGCTTAATAATGACAGAAACAGCAAAAGAACTTGAGGCAAAACAGCGCTATGAAAAACGCATGGCCAGAAAAAAAGCGCATATTGACGAAAAAATAGCACAGGCCAATCTGGAAAAAGGGGTGTTGCTTATAACAACCGGCAACGGTAAGGGAAAAAGTTCATCCGGTTTTGGTATGGTTGCGCGTGCACTTGGGCATAATATGAAAGTAGGTGTGGTGCAATTTATAAAAGGCAGCTTTAGTACTGGAGAAGAAGCCTTTTTTCGTCGTTTTCCTGACGAAGTTGAATACCATGTAATGGGTGACGGTTTTACCTGGGAAACACAGAACCGTCAACAGGATATACAAACAGCAGAGCAGGCATGGCAAGTTGCCAGACAAATGTTGCAGGATGAGCGTTTTAATTACATTTTGCTCGACGAGCTTAACATTGTGTTAAAGCATCAGTATTTACCGCTTGATAAAGTGATTAAAGACTTGCAAAGCCGACCTGAAATGCAGCACGTTGTTGTAACAGGTCGTGGTGCCAAAGATGAATTAATCGATATTGCCGATACCGTTACCGAAATGAAGGATGTTAAACATGCCTTTCGTTCCGGTATTAAAGCGCAAAAGGGTATTGAGTTATAGTAAGTTTTATCAATTGGCTATAAATGGGTGGAAAGAAACAGTGATATTAATGCAGTGTTAGATGTGGTTAATGTTGCGAAGCCAGGAAGGTTTTAGTTTATTTGTTAGATGCGCTACGCGTAGCTGTTATTTTAAACAGGCTTTCGCGCCTGCAGGCGAGTGACTTTCTTTATGTGAGTAAAGAAAGTCACCAAAGAAAGCACACCCCTAATCGCAAAACGTTCATCGGTCTGTGGTTAATGCTCAGGACATTTTGCGACAGGCCCTCCCTGGCCTGATCGCAAAAGCTCGTGCGTCCTGCACTCGCCCTACGGTGTCACTTGCGCTTTAACCCATCCCGATTCATTGCGATTAAGGGGGAATAACCCACGCACTTATTTAGTGGGGGTTTTCAACCCCGTTAGCCGAACCGAGGTGTGCAGGAAAAATCGAGATCATAGCGAGCACTGTCTGAGCGCAAAATAATGCGAAGCATTGCGCGAGTTGCGCAGCGCTCGATTTTTTCAAACAACGAGGGTACCTGACGTAGTCAGGAGAAGGCTTCGGGTGCGCTTCTTTTTCGTACCTTTTTCTTGCGCAAACAAGAAAAAGGTACTCGCCTGCAGGCGCGAGAGCCTGCGTATAATATAAATCGCGGCGTTAGCGCGAAACGAAAATAAACGGATTAAAAAATAGAAGTATGAATTTAATTATTAAACTAAGAAAAACCAATCATATAACCCGGTCATTCCCACCGTCTACAGGTAATTGCGCACCGGTTGTTTTAGCAAACAGTTTGCCACACATCGCTGCGGCTAAATCCGCAACGTCACTGCTTTTAAGTTCGGTTTTTAAAATATTTTTACGTTTATATTCTTCAACACTCATGTTGTAGTTTTTCGCGCGTGCCTGTAAAACTTCGTCAGTCCAGATGGCGGTATCAAAAATAGCATCGGGGTGTAAGGTATTAATGCGAATGTTTTCACCACCCCACTCAAGTGCAGCAACACGCCCCATTTGTGTGAGCGCCGCTTTTGAAGCCGAGTAAGCAATGGCACCCGGGCCGGGGGCTAAAACATTTTTTGAACCTATCATAACAACACGACCACCGTTAGGTGCATGTTGTAAGGCAGTATGCGCTTCGCGCATAAAAATCAAATTACTGTCCAGATTAACCTGCATTACCTTGCGCCAGTCTTCGGTTGACAGTTCTGCAATTTTGCAACTTAGTGGAAACATGCCGGCATTTAAAACCAGCATATCGAGTCCACCAAAGTGGTGTATGGTTTGGTCGATAGCATTAATAATTTGTTGTTCATCAGCAACGTCGCATACCAGCCCGAGGTAGTCGGGGCGGTTATATAAATCGCTAATAGCGGGGTTAATATCAACGGCCACGACCGCTGCGCCTTTAGCAAGCAGGGCATCGACACAGGCTTTACCAATGCCCGAAGCTCCACCGGTTACCAGTGCAATTTCGCCGGTAAACTCGGGTGCGCTGCCACCTTTTTTTAATTTAGCCTGTTCCAGATCCCAGTATTCCATATCGAAAATATCTTTATCGCCCAGTGCCTTATAACCACCTAAGGTTTCTGCGCGTAAAATTATATCGACCGTGTGTTCGTAAATGTCTTCAACGATATTGGCATCTTTTGCGGTTTTACCAATGGCGATAAAACCCAGCTTGTTATCCAGCAGCATACGCGGTGCCGGGTCAAGCATCGACTTGCTGTCTTTTGATAAAGCCGCATTGGTTTTAAAATATTTTTTATAATTTTTTACGTAATTGGTTACATCGGTGCCCAGCATGGGTAACTGTTTGGTGCGAATAACATGGTCAGGTGTAGCCGGGCCTTGTTGCGAAATTCTGGCCAGGTCATCACGTTGAGAAAAACTTTTTAGTTTTTGATTATCGGATGTTTTAACAATAACCGGAAACCCCGCTGCTACGGATATGTCTTTTCGCAGTTGAATAATATTTGCAGAATCACTAACAAGCGATACCTCAGTGTATTTTATATCCCAGGCATTTTGTTGTTGCAGGTAGTGTTCGGCCATGCTGACAAATTCAATATGCCGGTCATAAGATTGTTTAGCCGTATCGCCAAAAGTAAAAATACCGTGGTTAAGCAGGATCATTGCTTCGGTTTTATCGGTTGCCTGTTCGGCAAACTGTTTCGCACATAAGCGTGCAAGGTCAAAGCCGGGCATGATGTAGTCGATAATAACAGCGCGCTCACCATAGATTTCTTCAATTCGTTTTTTGCCCTCAGCCGTATTGGTAATGGTAACCACCGCATCGGCATGTGAATGGTCGACATATTTAAAAGGTAGCGTGGCATGTAAAATTGCTTCAACTGAAGGAGTGGGTGCCGAAGCATTGGTCATATGGGTTTTAAGTTCGTTGACCATTTGTGGGTCGGAAAGCTGTTCAAGCCTGGCCAGCTCCAGCAGGTGGTTTAAGCGTACCGGAGCAAAGCCGGGAGCATCAATGGATACCAGATCCCAGCCGCTACCTTTTACATAGAGGATTGGCTCATCCTGGCCGAGGAGATTTTTTTTGGTGATTTTTACCGAGGTATTGCCGCCGCCATGCAATACCAGTGAAGGGTCTCGTCCGAGTAATCGTGAGCTATACACACGTAATTCGAGCTCGGTTTTATAGTTTTGTGCTTCTTTGTCTGTCCACAGGTTTTGCATGTTAGCCTTTGATTTATCTATATATTTAGTTTCAGGGATAATAACATCTTCTGCGGCAATAGATAAGTCACGTGAGTATGCAAAATACGCGCTAGAATTAAATTTAGCAAATGCCGGAAAAGGACGGAACCTTTTGGCAATGAATAACGTGTATAGGTTATGTCGGTGAAAAAAATCTGGCCATTTGGCAAATCAGAACAGCATGAATTTGAGCAGCTTGTAATGCCGCATTTAAAGCGTTTGTACAAGCTGGCTTTTCGTTTTGCTGGCCAGCGTGACGATGCCGAAGATCTGGTTCAGGATGTTTTACTCAAACTTTATCCGCGCCTGGATGAAATGAAGACGGTTGACCATTTAGGTTCGTGGATGGCACGGGTTTTATACCGACATTTTATCGACAAGCTTCGCAGTAACAAACGCTCGCTTTTACAACTGGTGGATGATGAAACCATTCTCGAAGATTACAGCGACAATACACAAAGTCCTTCAAATGATCTTGATATGTCAATATTGCAGGATCGTCTGGAATACTCTTTAAGCCAGCTCAATGGCGATCAGCGACTTTTAGTTATGCTGCACGATGTCGAAGGCTATACCTTGCAGGAAATCCATAATCTCCATGATGTTTCTATTGGAACATTAAAGTCACGGCTTAACCGGGCACGCAGTCGTTTACGTGAAATTTTAAAAACGATGGAACCTTTTGAGGCCGACAGACGTGTTAACGAGTAACAGGACTTAAAAATTATGAATTGCTTGGAAATACAAACTGCATTTGACAGCTATCTCGATGGTGACTTAACACCAAAAGAGTGCAAGATTATTGAAACGCATCTTAACAGTTGCGCGGCTTGCAAGCAGGATTTCGATGATGCAATTCAGGTTCGCAAGGTTCTGAACGAGCTTCCCGTAGTAGAGCCGACACCCGGGTTTGAGCAAAGAGTGTTGGCGGAAGTACGCAGGCAATATGCAGGTAAGGATAACAGGATGTATGCGAAAGGATTCGCAACTGCGCTTGTTGCTAGCGTCATGCTCTGGTTTGTAGGTACGGTTTACTTTAAGTTTACGGACAACGCGTTAAAAAATAATGAAGTTGCAACAGTAAACATAGCCATGAATAAGGTACAAACTGTACGATTAATGCTGGATGCGCCGGACGACATCAGGCAGGTAACACTCACACTGGGTTTACCGGAAAATATACGTTTAAAAGGCTACGAGAGTAAACAACAACTTGAATGGCAAACAAATTTAACCAAAGGTGAAAATATTCTTGCCTTGCCGGTTAAAGCGATAGCGGATGGCCAGGGAGATATGGTTGCCAAAGTCAGTTACGGTAAAACAGTAAAGCAGTTCAGGATTATGTTTAAAACTACGGTAGCCTCAGGGCGTGAAGGTGCTTTTAATAACACAGAGACTAGCCGTAATATTTTTAGTAGTTAATTTTCAGGAGAATGAAGATGAAAAAGTTAATCAGTATTTTATTTATATTTGGATTGGCTATGCCACTGGCCGCTATGGCTTCAACGGATGATGATGACGTTACTATCCGTATGATGGAAATGGATGAACATTCAGGTGATGATGTAACAAGACATATTGATTTACCTGATTTAGCGGATGACCATGCTAAAGATCATTCTGAACGCGGCATAGAAACGGAAGACCATGACGCAGATGATCGTGATGACGATAAAGACAGTGATCGGGATGACGACAAAGACGATGATAAAGACGACGACAAAGATGATGACAAAGGCGATGATAAAAAAGGTACAACGCCTTAATCATATAAATAACCAGGATTGATATACCCCCCGCAGAAATACATGAAATTATCATGTAAACTACAACCTCCCGCTGTTAATGCAGCGGGAGGTTTTTTATTCGATGGCATATATTACAGGGCGTTAAGCACTATGAAAATATTTACCGCTTTTAAAGTTATCAGGCAGATTGTTATTCTTTTTGCTTTGTGTGGCTTAAGCTTTACTGTGTTTGCATCTGCAACAGAAACATTTAACGATGCAGCCAGACTTTTTAAACAGAAAAATTATTCGGCCGCAATTAAAAAATTTAAAATGGCAGAAAAACAGGGAATAAAGTCAGTCGCTCTTTATTACAATCTTGCAAGTAGTTATTACAGGACAGGGCAATATGACAGGGCAAGAGAATATTTTGAAAAAGTTAAAAGTTTTAAAAGAATGAAGACTATTGCCGAATACAACCTTGGTTTAATCGCGGAAAAGCAGAACAATAAAACCCTGGCAAAACAACTGTATGCATCTGTTAATAAAAACAGTAAAGATAAAAAATTGCGTGTTCTGGCTGTAAACAGGTTAAATGCTTTAACGGGTAATAAACAGGCAAAAAAATGGTCAGCTTATATTGGCCTGTTTTATGGCAATGACGATAATGTTAATTTTGCGCCATCAGGTGTGTCCAGCAATCGCTCTGATAACTTTTTCGATTTTACCGCCTCGGCCGATTACTTTATAAGTGGCACATCAACAAATGGCTGGTTAGTTGAAGCATCCTATAGCAGCATTGATTACCGCAAAGAAAATAATTCTGATGAGACTGATGTTGGTGTTGGCATAAAAAAATATCATAAAATAAATGCAGACTGGCAGAGCCAGTATTCAGTAAATTATTACACGCTTGATTATGCCGGCGGAGACTACCAGACAATAATCAGGCTGGGCGCATGGGGTAGAAAAAAACTTTCCAGAAATGAACGCCTTTATCTGCGCTATCGTTATGATGATATTAGCAGTGAAAATGCAACTTATAATTACCTGCAAGGCACAAGACAGAAATTCAGGGTTGAGTACCGTCAGTACAACAGGACAAACAATAAAAAAGTTTATTACGAACTTGAAGTAAACAACCGGGAAGATCGGGCAACTTCAAGCTATTCACCCACACGACATACTGTACGTGGAAAATACACCTGGAAGTTTAATCCACAATGGCGTTTAACCGCTGATGGTTCGTATCGAATCAGTGCCTATCCTGCAAAAGGCAGTCAGAATCGTAATGATAAGCGTATTAAACTAGCCGCCTACCTGGACTATTACTTTGACCGTAAAACCAAGCTAAGAACCAAAATGGTTTATACCGATAACAATTCCAATACTAATTCGTTTGACTATACGCGGACGGTTATATCGGTTGGGGTAAGCCGACGGTTTTAAGCGATCCTGGCGGGTTGTGTTATTCCCGTAATGTCGGGAATAACGTAAGATAACAATCCTGTAAATAATAATACTTACAACAGGATTCAGGCATGCGCATTATAGAGATAATTTCGGATTGTGGGCACGTAGATACCTTGCGCGGTCTTGCAGAACAACATGAGTTGCTGGATTTCTGGAGCACCGTATGCGATCAGGATGAACGTTGTTCGGTGCGCTTACTGGTTCGCCCGGAAAACCAGCAACAGGTGCTTGATTCAGTACAGTCTATTATCGGCAGCAGTGAAAACAGCCGTGTTGTTATTATGCCGGTTGAAGCGACCATTCCACGCCCCGAAGCGGTTGAGGACAGCGAACAAAAAAATAAAAGCGCAACCCGCACCCGTGAAGAACTTTACCAGACCATTGTTAATGGTATAAAGCTGAACAGCAGTTTTATCTGGATGGTTGTATTGTCCACCATTGTGGCAAGTATCGGTTTACTGGCTGACAATGTTGCGGTTGTGATTGGGGCAATGGTTATTGCGCCCTTGCTGGGGCCTAACCTGGCGCTTGCTTTTGCATCTGCGCTGGGTGATTCCAGTTTAATCTGGCAGTCGCTAAAAACAAATGCGGTAGGTGTAATGATTGCGTTGTTAATATCGGTTGTGGTGGGTTATTTATGGCCGTTTGATTTTAACAGCCAGGAACTGATGGCTCGAACCGATGTAGGGTATGACGGTGTTATTCTGGCATTGGTGGCCGGTGCGGCTGCGGTATTGTCGTTGGCATCGGGCTGGAGTAATTCACTGGTCGGCGTAATGGTTGCGGTGGCCTTATTGCCACCGGCTGCAACATTAGGCTTGATGCTGGGTGCGGCTAAATTTGATTTAGCGATTGGCGCCGGTTTGTTACTGGCTATCAATGTGGTCTGTGTTAATTTATCTGCCAAGCTGGCTTTTATTGCAAAAGGTGTAAAGCCCAGAACCTGGATAGAAAAAAACAAGGCACGCCAGTCTGTTACTGTGTCGGTTATATTCTGGCTGGTGTCGCTTGGTTTGTTAGTTGTGTTTATGCAGTTTTGGCACGACTTCTTTTAGGGAGAGGTTCTTGTCTGTTTGATTGTTTCACGAGGCGTTTCATTAAAGAAAGCCTGGTAATCCTGCTTAAAGCGGCCAATATTTACAACACCGTATTTATGCGCAATAGCGGTAATGGTGGTTTCGCCAGGGTCGGCAAGGAGCAGATCTTTGCGTATTGCATTAAGCCTGAGTTTAATAAGATAGGATTTAGGCGTTAAACCCAGTAATTCAGAAAAACAGTATTGCAGAGAACGGCTACTAGCATGGGTGCCTTTTATCAGACCGGATATGGATAATGATTCAATATCCGCGTGATGAATAAAGTCCAGAGCCCTGGCAAGCAGTCGCTCGCGGTTAGAAATTTTTTCGGTAAGGGTGCATGGCTCTGTTGTGTAGTATTCATTGATAGAATAAAACAATGAATCGTAACAATCCTGGAAGGCAAGTAAACTGCAGGGGTGTTCGAGCAGGTACTTAAAATTTTTAAAAATATCATGGATGTTATGGGTGATGGCCATTTTTCTGTCAGTACAGATTTTTTTCTCAGAAAAGTTTTCGCAGGACGCTATAAACTTTTCATATTCGCCCGAATCAAAATACTGGCTCATTTTGTTTGTATCAATTAATAGCGTGTAGTGTTCATGGCCTTTGGGAAAAAATATTTTGGATTCTCTGTTGCCGCAACCAATTATCTGCTGGTTTTGCTGCATGTTTTTGCCATTAAAAACATAGTTAAGATTCTTTAACGGAAAAACCATACCCACGTAGTTTTCCTTAAGGTAGCCCAGTTGCAGATGGTCGGCTTTGGCGGCACGAAAACCCAGCCTGAAACTATCAGAACAAACCACGTGAGAGTTGCCATTAAATTCGCCGCGGCTTAACTGGTATTCTTCGGTATCGAGGCCTTTGAGAGAAGTCGCATATTCTTCTATGGTCTGAAACGAGCTTTCAGAAAACCTGGGGACTAATTGTTCTTGTTCCAACAGCGTCATACAAACTCCAGCTAATGTGTACGGCATAAAAGCTTTTTACAGACGAGCTGAATCCTGCGTGTTAACTATTTCATCAAGCTTCCTGCTTTGTTGTCGTCCCTTTATTAGTTAAGCTAAATGGCTACTTATTAT
>JALTLP010000244.1 GCA_027001895.1 Chromatiales bacterium
CGCTTTTAATTTTCCGAGTGAGATGCAAAATTGTTTTAAATCAGTTTCAAGTGAAGTCTGGTTTAAAAAATCCTGCAGAGGGTTTTCATCTGGATCAACCTTTAGTAAGTTCTGCATTTTACTTATGGCCAGGCCAACCGGGTTTTTGGCATTTTTCGTCCATGCCCACCAGTCACCGCGTTGTTGTAAAAAACTTTTTAAGCATTCGCGGGTGTTATGCAAACCCAGCTCATCAAATAAAAATGCAATGGCTTTTGCTGCTTGTGAATCGGGTTTTGCTTCACATTCTGCCATCAGTGCATGCCAGGCCTGTTGCCTGTATAAATAACTCTGCTCAGTAAGTTCAAACCCCGGCGGAACATCGGCTTCAAATGGAAAGCGTTTCAGTATTTCCTGGCAGAAGGAGTGGAACGTCATGCAACGAACAGTTTGCGGACTTAGCAGAATTTGTTCATAGAGTGATTTGGCTTTAGCAATATTCAGTGTATTTGCAATCAGCCCGGCCTTTTCCAGCAGTTGCCCGGTTTCTGCTGTATCCGCCACCGCCATCTCGTAAAGCCGCTCCTGCAAGCGGTTATGCATTTCGGCCGCTGCCTTGCGGGTAAAAGTTATAGCCACGATATGTGAAGCACTGGCGCCATGAATAAGTAGCTGGATAAGTCGATTTACCAGTTGATAGGTTTTACCACTGCCCGCCGAGGCTTCGATAATAATACTGTGATTGTTGGATGTGGGCTGCATTTGGTTATTTAGTAATCAACTTTTGGCTTGTTGGAAATTTTAAATGTGCTATAGATCACATTATGGTGTTCTTATTAGAGAATTAAAATTCATATGTGCTACTTTAGCAAAATTCAGGATACAGGTGGGACGGAACTTGACTGTATTTGAAACCAATTTAGGAACTTACACATGGAATCGTGATAACAGGCGGGATTGCCTGAAAGGACGGATGAATGCAGAATATGGATGTTACAGGTATTTATACCTAAACAAGTACCCGATACTGCGCGGGAATAAAAACGGGCTGGATTAGCCTGAAAGGACCTAACATATATATACAGGCGGCTTTTAAGCCGTCTTTTTTTTCTCACGAATAACGAGAAGTCAGATTACGGCGTTAAAATAAGCTCATAATGCTCACTTACTGTTTGTAAGCTGCGCTTCTTCGCTGACTTTTGCCTTGTACTCTGACTTCTCGTTATCCGTGAGCGTACGGTTAAAAACGCTCATTTACTAAAAGTAAACTCGCATTATGCGTCGAATTTTGCCTTGTTCTTTGGCTTTAAAATATCCGTGAGTAATTAATTTAATCCTGCCACATTTGTTTACGACAAATGCCTTGCATAACACAGCGTTCACAGGTTTCTTTGTTACCCCAGGCGGGGAGCGCGGTTTGTGTGTGTAACTGGCTGAAGATTTCCTGCAAACGTTGTGCCGACTGGTTTGCGATATCGTTTAGTTTGTCACCACTGAGTTTGCCTTTTGATTTTACGCCGTTACTTTTTACTTCGAGGTATTCAACCTGTACAACGGGGTTGTCGTCGTCTTGCAGAAGGGTGTGATAAAAAGGCAGTTGAACCTGTTCACCGGCTTCGACATCTTTGTTGGAGCTGGTGGTGCCTGTTTTATAGTCGATAACGCTGAGGCCATCCTGGTTCTTGTCGATTCTGTCGAGTCGGCCTGATAATGTCAGAGGTTTGCCGCAATTGTTAATGTTTATTTCTCTTTTTACAGTTTCTTCCAGCTTGTAAATATCCCAGCCCTGATTATGTTTTGTTTGCCATTGTATATAATGCGGTACCATTTTTATGGCCTGTAAGTACCAGGCCTGGTGTTCATGGTTTTCATTTAAGTCGGGCTTAAAGACAGCGTTAATAATTTCTTCAAGCAGTTTTGTTGCCGCATCTTTGTTTTGTTCGGTTATTTTATTTTTAAACGGGCCGGGTAAACCTTTTACCGGTTCATGCAGCGCTTGCAGACACAGGTGAATGCGTTCGCCATAGTCTGCTTTGGATAAGGCCAGTCGTAATTCCTCGGTGGCTTCGAGTTTTAAACAGCGCGCAGCGTAATACAGGTAAGGGCAATTTATTATTTCCTGGTATTGTGATGCAGAAATTTTTTCCGGTATCAGGTTTGCAGGCAACACGGGGGCAGGTTGTTGCTGGCTTGTTGCCGGGTGTTCTGCCTGGCAGGTAAAAGTATTATCAATACTGTTTACCAGAGCCTGTAATTTACTATTATTTAAATTGCTTTGATAAGCCAGTTCGTGGAACTGTTCAAGGATAGACAGCCAGGCACCGGGTTTAACGGTTTCGCCATTGTCTCCCTGGTTGCAATAACTCAGTAAAATATTTTCACTGGCATTTAACAAACGTAAAAAATGGTAGTAGCGTTCATTTTTTTGTTGCAGCGAAGTTTGTAAGCCTAGCTCGTATTTAACCGCATCATTAAAAAAAGCAGAGGGTGAGGGTGAGCCGGGTAAAAACTCATCTTCAACGGATGCGATAATTAAACCATCAAAATTTTGAAACTGACTTTGTGAAAGGCCAATAAGTTGTACCTGTGTTGTACTGGCCGGAGGCATAAAGCGGCTACGTTCCAGTTGCATGCCCAGCCAGGCACGTGCTTCGCTCCAGTCAACTTCAAGCTTAACCAGTTCAGATTCAACGCTTAAGCTTTCCAGCAGACTGATAATTTTAATACCGGCATCGTCTGCGGCAAACGAGCTATCCAGGCCGGTTAGTTTAAGTGAGGCACTGATTGCCTGAACAAATTTTTGCGGGGTAAAGGCGTCCTGTTGATAAAGTTGTTTAAGTGGTTCGCTGGCCTGTTCGAGTTTGTTGAGGACTTCAGATAAAACTGAATGGGTTTCTTCGAACCAGTCCGGCAGCCGATTCAGTCGGCTTTTTATCCCTGCACGATAGGCCTCAAGATTCTGGCTGATATTTTCATGGCGAATAATATCCTGTTCAAGCCGATACACCGCGTATTGCAGGGTTTCCCGATCATAGCCCGGAAAGATAAAGGCTGACTTTAATAAATCCAGCAAGGATAAATAGTCAAAGTCGTTTTCTATGCATTCCAGCCAGCGCTCCAGGGTTGCGGCTGCGCGAGTTGTGGACAGTGCCCAGCCTGCGGAATCTTGCAAATGAACTCCGCTACGTTCAAGCAGGGCGCGAACGCGTCGGGCAAGCCGACGGTTTTCGGTAACAATGGCCAGGTTGGTTTTACCTTCAATTAACCAGTGACGGCATTGTATATCGATAGCACGGGCTTCCTGTTCGGCACTGTTAGCTGCAAATACATGCACATTGGTTAATGGTGATTGTGGATGTTGTTTACTGTATGTTTGAGCACGTTCAAGTAGCGGTAAAGTATTAATATTATATACGTTATTTAAAAAGTCCAGTCGTGCTGAGATACTATCCTTGTTATCAACAATATTGGCACCCGGAAACTGTTTGATACAGTCAATTAAGTATTGTTGTGGGTGATAGCTTTGTTCTGTGTTGTTGGTTTTTGTTATCTGTCCCTGTATAAACAAGTGCACATTATTTTTTTCGGCAATATTTTCCAGCCACTGGCTTTGTGTTCTAGAC
>JALTLP010000245.1 GCA_027001895.1 Chromatiales bacterium
CTATTATACATAAAATCAGGCTGGAATTACCATACGACAGGAGGGAAAGGTGTATGAAGAAACAGGAAGATGGTGGTAGAATCTTATAAGGGTTTTCTTCGTGCCCTTCGTGATCTTCGTGGTTTAATAATTTTCGAACTCGCTGTACCGCCGTGGTTTATATAACCTTTAACGCCTTTAAACTATAAAAAAGCCGATGTCATTCTCATTATCCTGCTGCTCAGGTACAATGCCCGCCTTTAATCAACGGATTTTCAGACATGTCGGTTTATACCCCCGTTAGTGAGCAAACACTTAGCGATTTTTTAACGAACTACGCCATTGGTGAGTTGGTCAACTTAACGGGTATTAGTGACGGCATCGAAAATACCAATTATTTCGTTGAAACAACCCAGGGGCAATATGTTCTGACCCTGTTTGAAACCCTCGATGCGGCTGAACTACCTTTTTTCCTTGATTTAATGGCCCACTTAAACGAACACCAGGTTCCCAGTGCCCACCCTATTGCCGACAATAACCAGCATTATCTCAAAACACTTTGCAACAAACCGGCAGCTCTGGTTCAGCGATTAAGCGGCAAAAGCCTTACCCACCCCAATAACCAGCAATGTGCGGCACTCGGCCAGGCACTTGGCCATGCCCACGTTGTTATTAGCGACTTTAAAGGCCAGCGGGAAAATCAGCGCGGCCCGCACTGGTGGCAACAAACCAGCCAACGTTTACTGCCACACTTAACCGATGAACAAAAGCTGTTGTTACAGGATGAACTCGCCTTCCAGGCAAAGCACCGTAACGATAACCTGCCACGCGGTGTTATCCATGCCGATCTGTTCCGCGACAATGCCCTGTTTGATGGCAACACCCTCACCGGCATTATCGACTTTTACTATGCCTGCAACGATGTACTGCTATACGATGTTGCCGTTACAGTGAACGACTGGTGTAGCAATGCCGATGGCAGCCTCGATGATGAACGTTGCCAACATTTTTTACGGGCCTACCAGAAAGAGCGCAGCCTGAGCGATGAAGAAAAAGCCGACTGGCCGCTTATGCTACGTGCAGCGGCACTGCGTTTCTGGTTGTCACGCCTGCAAGACAAGCACTTTCCACGCGAAGGTGAGATGACGCATATTAAAGATCCCACCGTTTTTGAGGCGATCTTGCGCGACCGGCGCAAGAACACAGCAAATATAAGCTGACTTATAAATTATGCGTATTTTTTGCGCTTAATGGATAATAATAGCCTGTGGATAACTTTGTGGATTAAATATTAAAAACAACCGAAAAGGCTTGCTGTAAAACGCTTTACTGCAAAGCGTCATAAAAACAACAAGTATAAAATATAATAAATTCAATTAGATACACTATTTTAATAGCACATTTCGGTTTTTTGACAGATTTGTGGCACTAAAGTGTTGATAATACAGCACTGTGAATAACTAACATTGAGAACCAGCCGGCAAGCCATTAACATGCAACTTTACAATAAACAATAGCCCCTGTAGTTAGCGACCACTTTCATGAAATTGAACAACGTTATTCAACAGCTCGATGCCATTAATGAACAAGTCGGCAAAGCCATTAGCTGGCTTAGCCTGGCCGTGGTTGTACTGACTTTTATCGTGGTGTTACTTCGCTACGGTTTTGACCTGGGCTGGATATGGATGCAGGAATCGGTGACCTACATGTACGCCTGGATGTTTATGCTGGCCGCCGGCTATACCTTAAAACACGAAGGCCATGTACGGGTCGATATTTTCTACCAGCAATTTTCTATACGCAAAAAAGCCTGGGTTGACCTGCTCGGCAGCCTGTTTTTGCTAATGCCCATGTTTATTTTTATCGCCTGGATCAGTCTCGATTACGTGCTCGCCTCCTGGCATATTTACGAAGCTTCCGGTGAAGCCGGCGGGTTAGCTTTTGTTTATATCCTGAAAACCACGCTTTTATTAATGCCGCTGCTTATGTTGCTACAGGGGGCTTCACTGGCCTTAACCAGTCTGCAAACTTTACTGGCTACAAACAACGAGGCAAACAACTAATGCAGTGGATGCCACTAATTATGTTTGCCGTGGTCTGCCTGGTGTTGCTAACCGGCTACCCGGTTGCCTTTGTGCTGGGTGGCACCGCCTTAATATTCGCGTTTATTGGTATCCTCACCAGTACTTTTGACAGCAGCTTTTTAATTAACCTGCCCAGCCGTTTATACGGCATTATGACCAATACCACGTTAATCGCCGTACCACTGTTTGTTTTTATGGGCTGCATGCTGGAACGCTCCAAAGTGGCCGATCAGTTACTTGATACCATGGCCAAACTCTTTGGCTCACTGCGCGGTGGCCTGGGTTTGTCGGTTATTGTTGTTGGCATGTTGCTGGCAGCCAGTACCGGTATTGTTGGTGCCACCGTGGTCACGATGGGCCTGCTTTCTTTGCCCACCATGTTAAAACGCGGCTACCACCCGCAAGTGGCAACCGGTTTAATCTGCGCCTCCGGCACACTGGGGCAAATTATTCCACCGTCTATTATTCTGGTGTTGCTGGGTGATGTGCTTTCCACCGCTTACCAGCAGGCCCAATTACAAATGGGCATATTCTCACCCGATACCGTTTCGGTGGGCGACTTGTTTGTCGGCGCTCTGTTGCCTGGCTTATTGCTGGTAAGCTTGTATGCACTTTATATAGTGATACTGGCCGTTGTTAAACCCGATAGTGTCCCGGCCATTCCCAAAAGCGAACGGCAACTGAACCTGCCGCAGTTACTCCTGCAGGTTGTTAAAGTGCTTATTCCGCCTATCGGGCTGATTGTTGCGGTACTCGGGTCTATTTTAGTTGGCGCGGCAACACCCACCGAAGCCGCTTCGGTCGGTGCTGTCGGCGCCATTATTCTTGCCATCATACAACGCCAGTTTAACCTGCAAATTTTAAAAGACGTTATGCTCGACACAACTCGTATTACCAGTATGGTGTTTATAATTTTTGTCGGCGCGTCACTATTTTCACTGGTGTTTCGTGGCTTCGGTGGTGACGAAGTGGTTCGGGATATTTTAACCAACCTGCCCGGCGGCGCCTTTGGTGCGGTTTTTATTGTAATGTTAGTTATGTTCCTGCTCGGCTTTATTCTCGACTTTATTGAAATTACTTTTGTGGTGGTGCCTATCGTTGCGCCTATTTTACTGGCCATGGACATTAGCCCGGTATGGCTGGGTATTATGATTGCGATTAATTTACAAACTTCATTCCTCACGCCACCGTTTGGTTTTGCCCTGTTTTATTTACGCGGGGTGGCACCCGCTTCTATCGCCACCGGACAAATATACAAAGGTGTTATCCCTTTTATCGTAATACAAATTATTGGCCTCAGCCTGCTGGCCTACTGGCCAATTCTCGCAACCTGGCTCCCCGGCATTGTTTATGGCGATTAATTGAACAATATCCGAACACTCAGTCATAGCTTTGACAACAAAATACGGCCTTCCTAGAATGGCATAAAACTGGAATGGCAAAAAATCGCCTTTAACCGCCTAAAAACGGTAAAATAAGCGAAACACCAAATAAAAATATAAAAATCCGATACACAGGAATTGT
>JALTLP010000246.1 GCA_027001895.1 Chromatiales bacterium
CGAATTACCGGTTGCTATAACCATAATATCGGTCACGCTCGACTGATCGGTCACATCAAGCACTTTTATATCGATGGCTTTAATGTCGTCGAGGGCATTAACGGTTAAGTCACAAAGTTGTTGGCTGTTCATAGTATTGCTAACCTGCGTAAATATGTTGTTGCTGAATAATGTTGTTCACCGCAACCGGCAGCATATCGGTTATCGGTTGTTGTTTTGCTATTTTGTTACGTATTGCTGTGGCCGAAATATCAAGCTGGGTAACCGGCATAAATATTATTGCGCCACTTTGTTTATTTAAAAATGAATCTTTTGAATTGACCTGCCGCTGTTCAACAGCAGCACGTAATTGCGGGCTTAAACTTTCCACATTTAATTCATGACCCGGTCGGTAGGTGACTGCAATGTTTGCAAGTTCAAATAAACGTTGCCAGTGATGCCACTGATGCAGACCATAAAAAGCATCCATTCCGATAATTAAGCAAAGCGTTCGGCCAGGTTCTTCATCCCGGAAACTCTGCAAGGTATCCACCATATAGGAAACACCTTTGCGATTAAGTTCGCGCTGGTCAATTTTGCACTGCGGATAATCCTGTAAGGCTGCGGTTAACATAGCAAGCCGTTGTTCAGCACTTGCAACAGGCGCGTCGCGGTGTGCCGGAACCGAACAGGGAATAAAACGAAGTTCATCGAGTGCGAGTTGCTGCATAACATCCACAGCCGGGCGAATATGGCCGAAATGCACGGGATCAAACGTGCCCCCAAAAATTCCTATCATTGGCGAATATGGCCATTTCCCAGAACAATATATTTTTGCGATGTTAAACCTTCGAGCCCGACCGGGCCGCGAACATGAATTTTATCTGTGCTAATACCAATTTCTGCACCGAGACCATACTCAAAGCCATCGGCAAAACGGGTAGAAGCATTCACCATCACCGAGCTCGAATCCACTTCGGCAAGAAATCGTCGCGCTAACGTATAGTCTTCAGTCACAATTGATTCGGTATGCCCCGAGCTATGCTGGTGACAATGTTCAATCGCTTCATCAATACCATTCACAACTCGGATAGATAAAATGGGCGCAAGGTATTCTTCGTCCCAGTCTGCATCGGTCGCGGCAATAGCATTGGATAGAATTTTCTGGGTTTGTTCACAACCGCGTAACTCAACGCCTTTGTCAGTATACATCTTGCCAAGTATGGGCAACACTTTGTCCGCAATGGCAGTATCAACCAGCAGGGTTTCCATGGTGTTACAGGTACCGTAACGCTGGGTTTTGGAATTAAAAGCAATGGCCGTTGCTTTATCAATGTCTGCCTTACCATCAATATAAACATGGCAAACACCGTGCAGGTGTTTAATTACTGGCACGCTGGCATCTTTACTGACCCGTTCAATTAAACCTTTGCCCCCACGTGGCACAATCACGTCTACATATTTAGGCATGGTAATCAATTTGCCGACCGCTTCACGGTCGGTGGTTTCAACCACCTGCACACACTCAACCGGTAAGTCGGCTGCTTTTAAACCGGACTGAATACATTGTGCAATGGCCTGATTGGAATGTGCCGCTTCGGAGCCACCCCGTAATATGGCCGCATTACCGGATTTTAAACAAAGTGCAGCCGCATCGGCAGTCACATTGGGACGTGATTCATAAATAATACCAATAACACCCAGTGGTACTCGCATTTTGCCTACCTGGATGCCCGACTCGCGATAACTTAAATCAGTAATTTCACCAACAGGATCGGCCAGTGCAACGATTTGATGAATACCATCGACCATACCTTGCACCCGCTCCGGGTTTAATGCGAGACGATCCAGTAAAGCATCGTCCAGACCATTTTCTTTACCGGCCTGTAAATCTTTTGCATTGGCTTCTAACAACACAGCCTGCTGACTTTGAATTGCGTCTGCAATGGCCAACAAAGCCTTGTTTTTCTTGCCGCTTTCAACACCGGCCAGCACGCGTGCAGCAGCACGCGCCTGTTCACCAAGTTGTTGCATATAAGACTGAATGTTCACTTTGGCATCCATTATTTAACCTGCTTTATAAACGTTTCGAGATCTGTAAGACCAGAAGTAAATGCTTTGTATAAAATACTCTGGACAGAATTAACTTTAATTGAAGTGTATTACTGGGTGTAGTAAACGCTATTGGTAATGAGCAAATGCAACCTGCTTCGGTTTTTTGGCTGACATCAGCGGCTGACCAGCAATCTTCATTACTAATTGTACCAACTCGTGCCAGATATTTCCTGTTTTAAGGCCTTTATTCATCTTGTCCAAATCGGCTAATTGCCACAAAAACAACTGTAACTGGCCTGCTTTATGCCGGGATAATGCCTTTTGTACGCAATTCTGGCGTTTTTGCCAGACACGATGGCTACGAAAAAGCTGGGGCAAGGCTTGTTCCGTCATGGACAAGGACATATCCACCAGGCTACGCATTTCGCGTGCCAGCGCCCAGACAATAATAACCGGCTCCACGCCTTCACCCTGCAGGCCGTTGAGAATTTTTACCGACTGGGCCGTATCGCCACTTAAGCAGCTATCGACCAGCTGAAAAACATTATAGCGTGAACTATCTGCCACCAGATCACGGATAGCATCCTCATCGACCGGCCCGGCACCGTTTAACAGGAATAATTTTTCCACCGCCTGCTCGGCTGCCAGCAAATTACCTTCGATTCGATCCGCCAGTAAATCAACGGCTTCGGCAGTAGGCTCTATCCCAAGCATATTCATGCGTTGCTGTAACCAGCGTGGCAGTTGAGCTTTTTCAACCGGCCAGACCTGTACAACAACACCCTTTGCATCAATGGCTTTGACCCATTTGGAATTTTTTTGTTGCGCTTCGAGCTTACCGCTAATAATTAATAACAGCACATCGGCCGGACAGTTTTCTAAAAAAGCAATAATCGCTTTACTGCCTTCAGCACCCGGCTTTGCATTTGGAATGTTCAGTTCGATTAAACGCTTGTCACCAAACAATGACATACTCTGGCTTTCGGCCTGTAACAGACCCCAGTCAAATTTATTATCAGCTTCCAGCACAACCCTTTCAGTAAAACCCTGTTGCCTTGCAGTATCCCGAACAAGTTTAAGTGCCTCGTTTTTTTGCAGAGGTTCGTCTCCACTTACAAAATAAACCGCAGACAGATTTTTCTGCAGGTTTGCTTCAAGTTGTTGTATTGACAGGTTCATAATTATTTATATGCGGCTATGGCTGGCTATTCTGGTCTGGACTATTTTGGTCTGACAACGTATCCGCCGTTGAACTGTTTTCAGTCGGGCCAACGCTGGTTTCTGCGGGATTATTTTTGCCCGCCGTGGTTAATTGTTTTAGCTTTATACCGATGCGGCGCATTGCCTGTCTGACAGCTAATGCGATCATTTGTGACTTGATACTGGCCTCTTCATCACTTTTTGCAAGCGCACTGTTAATGTCATAAATATAGTTTCTATTCAGATTTATCAGCCGCTCGTTTACCAGCAAGGCTCCTTTAGCATCCACAACACGTAAAGAAAACTGGTATGTCAGTTC
>JALTLP010000247.1 GCA_027001895.1 Chromatiales bacterium
ATTCGTCCGCGCGGTGACTCACTCTCATTTTTACTCAGCTGGTAGGTTGGGCAGGCTGGCAGACACATGCCACACTTTACGCACTGGTCGGCAAGGTGTTGTATTGTTTCGGTTAGCTGCAAGAGATGTCCTGAATGTTTTAATGGTGGTTAATTTAAACAGCTATATATAATAGAATGGCTGCAAGGCAAATAGCAACGAAACATAGTGAGTGAACATGGGTTTTTATCAGCGACATTTATTTTTTTGTGTTAACCAGCGTGAACAGGGCAAAGATTGCTGTTCCGCGCTTGGCGCGCAAGCCGTGCGTGACTACGCAAAAAAACGCCTTAAGGAGCTGGGCCTGTCCGGTGAAGGCAAGGCCAGAGCAAACATGGCCGGCTGCCTGGGGCGTTGCGAGCACGGTCCGGTGCTGGTCGTTTACCCGGAACAAATCTGGTACACCTACCTCGACAAGGAAGATATCGATGAAATTATCGAGCAACATATACAGCAGGGGAAGGTTGTCGAGCGGTTGAAGATAAAATAAAAAATATGTCATCCACTTTAATCAATGGCCCGGCTGGTCAACTTGAATTAATTGCAGAAGAACCCGTTGAATTACGTAATGGTTCAGCAATTGCGATTATTTGCCATCCCCACCCGCTTTATGGCGGGACGATGCAAAACAAGGTGGTGCATATTATTGCCAAGGCCTGTCTGGGGTTGGGAATGTCAGCTATTCGGTTTAATTTTCGGGGAGTCGGTCAGTCCGAAGGCCATTTTGAGCATGGTCTCGGCGAGCAACAGGATTTGCTGGCAGTATCCGAGTGGGCGCGCCAGCAATACCCGAATCGGCCAATCTGGTTGGCTGGTTTTTCCTTTGGTAGTTTTGTGGCATATAAGTCGTTTAAACAGGTCAATGCCGAGCGTTTACTGCTGGTGGCACCGCCGGTTGGTTTATTTGAATTTAAGCCCATGGAAGAAATTAACATCCCCTGGGCAGTGGTGCAGGGCAAGGAAGACGAAATAACGCCCCCGGAATCAGTTGAAAGCTGGGTAAATTACCAGCCGTTGGCACCACAATTCTTTTTTCTGGACGGTGTGAGCCATTTTTTTCATGGCAAGCTTATTCTGTTGCGCGAGATTGTCCAGCAAATTTGGGGTTAAGAAGCTTTTTGCTGTTATTTGGCATTACTTGTTAGCCAAATATCCAGGGCTGAGACTAATCCCGGCTTATCTTAATAAGAAAATTCTAATATTCCTTGACAATATATTATAATTTGCTAATATACCTGTATTGAATTTACAGATTTTTGACTCCTCCATCCTCCTTATGGTGGTATTTTTAAAGCGCGGAAACCCCCTTTTCTCCGCGCTATTTTTTTGTCTGAAATTTAAGGATTATTTAGCTAAAAAAGCAATACAAAGTTATATGAATCAATAAGATAGCTTCAGAAACCTGTCATTGCGAGCAAACAAAGTGCGCGTGGCAATCTTGTCAGGGCGACTTGAGTTTAGCTATTGGACAAATAATCAATAATAAACCCCGAAATAGCTTGTATCTGGCGGCTATTTTCAGTAATATTCCGCCTCTTTTTTAGAAGCAACAAGCTATTTATATAGCATTTCACGGAAATTAGTTTTTATGAAAACATTTAGCGCAAAACCTGAAACAGTAAAACGTGACTGGTTCGTTATCGACGCAGAAAACAAGGTTCTGGGCCGCCTGGCAACAGAAGTGGCGCGTCGTTTACGTGGCAAGCATAAGCCAGAATACACCCCACACGTGGACACAGGCGATTACATCGTTATTATCAATGCCGACAAAATTGCGGTAACCGGTAATAAAGAACAGAACAAAATGTACCACCACCATACGGGTTACCCGGGTGGCTTAAAGTCCATGACGCTGGAAAAACTCCGTGAAAGAGCGCCAGAACGCATTATCGAAAAAGCGGTTAAAGGCATGCTGCCAAAAAACCCACTGGGTCGTGCAATGTTTTCAAAATTAAAAGTATATGCTGGTAGCGAACACGGTCACACAGCACAACAACCACAAGTATTAGACATTTAACCAGGTTAATAAAATGGCAGAACAATATTACAGCACCGGTCGTCGTAAAAGCTCAACCGCTCGCGTATACCTTACTAAAGGTAGCGGCAATATCACGATCAACAAACGTTCACTCGAAGAATTCTTTGGTCGCGAAACATCACGCATGATTGTGCGTCAGCCACTGGAATTAACCGATATGCTCAACAGCCTGGACGTAAATGTAACCGTTACAGGCGGTGGTAACACCGGCCAGTCGGGCGCAATCCGCCACGGTATTACCCGGGCTTTAATGAAGTATGACGAAACACTGCGTTCACCATTGCGTAAAGCCGGTTATGTTACCCGCGACTCACGTGAAGTTGAACGTAAAAAGGTGGGTTTACACAAAGCGCGTAAACGTCCTCAGTACTCAAAACGTTAATCCCTGGTTTTCGTTTGTTAAAAGCCCTGCCGTATTTGATACGGCAGGGCTTTTTTGTGGTATTGAAAGTATAAGAATTGCGAAGTACTATTAACTTACTGATTGTTATTGTAATAAAGAGTAAGGATACTCATTGAAAACAACAGAATATTTTAAGCTGTTAAGAAATAGACCAGATAGAGCAATTATCCAGCAAGAATGGATTTTATATACGATTAGGAATCCGGTAAAAATAGAGGTTCAGAATGATGGTCGTATACGAAAATGGGCTAAAATAGAACAAATGGAAGGACGGTATTTACGTGTCGTTTTACTAGAAGATGGTGAAACCGTTCACAATGCATTTTTTGATAGGAGATTTAAATCATGAAAATGAGTTATTTTCAGGATACTGACACACTTTATATTGAGTTTAATCAATCGCGTGTTGTTGAAACAAAAGATCTCGATCAAAACACCATTTTAGATCTTGATGTAGACGGAAATGTAGTTTCTATTACGGTTGAACATGCGAGTAATCGGACGGATGTACATCAATTAACGTTGTCAGGCATTGCAGCTTAGTTCCAGCGTGATTGCGTTACCTGATATTAATCTATGAAAACGGGTTTACAAAGCGCGTAAACGTCCTCAGTACTCAATACGTTAATCTCTGGTTTTCGTTTGTTAAAAGCCCTGTCGTATTTGATTACGAGCGGGGTCGGACCAACGCAACTGTTTGAAAGTAAACCAGAAAAAATTCTGCCGTATTTGATTACGGCGGGGCTTTTTTGTGGGGTAAATATTTAGATTTTTCTGAATATGCCTGGTTATACGTTGTTTTTATATATACTACGTATAACCAGTGAGTACAACGAGCGGCAACGAGCGGGGTCGGACCAACGCAACTGTTTGAAAGTAAACTAGAAAAAATTGACAATGGGTTTAAATAAAGCCTTAAACGGGCATTTTCACCTATAAAAAGCACACTTTAAGGAAGAAGCCATGCCAAAGGGGCAATGGTTATTCCCTGTTTACCCATATCGCGCTACATTTTCTTACAATGCCCATTTTGAGGGTAAAAAGGGGTTTTTAAGCCGTAATTTAGCCTCTTT
>JALTLP010000248.1 GCA_027001895.1 Chromatiales bacterium
GCCGTTTCCATACTTTGTGTGCTTGTTGTCATTAGCACAGTAATAAACTCGGACATGATGTCTTCTGTGGTTTTTGCAAACCTGTTTATATCAATACCTTCTGCACTGCTGTTTTCTGCTGAAGTTTGATCGATAATTGACTGCACAATGCTGCCTTCATGCTGGATCAGGGCATTCATAGACTCAAAACCCCTGGCTAAATCAGTAATCGCCTCACCAAGTATGGATTTAACGCGTTCGACATCGGTGTTGATAATATCCATTTCTTCTGAATAAGCATTGTCGATATCATTTAGCAAGGCTTTAAGTGCCTGTTGTGCATCCGTATCTGTGTCTAAATAATTACTCACTTTGTCTTCAGTTTTAGCCGGACGCATAAATAAAACCAGACTACTGGCCAGTAGTAAAATCTCCAGCCCCCAACGAAAAAATTGTTGATTCGACGTTGCACTAAAAAACTCGCTGATGACAAGTCCAACGCCTGCTAACAATAAAAAATATTTTGGGTCTGGAATATATCTGAAATTTTTCAACAGCAACCTCAACTGAATAATCTCTCTTCATGTTTAACGGCTGAGAGTGCTGAAACTTTAATCTTTAAAGCACGGGAGATGAAAATATTGGCTTGTAAGCCAATGTTTTTACTGGTTGTTTTTGCAGGAATTACTGCTCTGGTCGGTAAGCGAGTCTTTTATATATTTTGTCAGGCTCTGTCTGGCCTCTTCAAAGCTTTTGAACGGGCCTTTATCCAGATCCGTTCGCACAGAATAATACCATTCGCCCTTGTTCTGATAAAAACGTTCTGAACGTGTCGGGATTTGCCCGGTTTCATTAAAACGGTTAATGGTAAGTACGGCGTTCATAAGCTTCGGAATTACTGATTTAGCTGCTTTGTATAAGACGCCGGGTAAGAAATTGCAGTTGTTTCGGGGCGAGTGCTGGAATCACTCTTATCTTGTTGGGAACTGCTTAAAGGGACGGAAAAAACCACCAGACTTGTTACAAACCAGATCATAAGCATAACAACCAGTTTATTTTGAAATAACTGCATACATCCCCCAAAAAAATACAATCTGACAAGTGGGGCGCATAATACTGTTATGTTCGGTTTTTGTCTTGTAGGACAATGATTAAATATGTGTAGGGATTTTCCTACGCATAATATTTGTCTTTTATTTCAGTTACTTATAAGCTACTACTATCTTAGTGCGAGGTGTTTTCCCTGATTAAACGCTTTAATTCCGGCACGCAGGAACCGCAATTTGTGCCCGCCTTTAAAGCCGAACCAATGGCCTCGGCCGTGGTTAGCTTCTGGCTTTGAATCGCATCGACAATCGTATTGATACCCACGCTAAAACACGAGCAAATAATCCGACCAATATCATGTTGGCCAGAGGTGGGTTTGCCAGTTAACAGGCTGATTCGTTCATCCTCTTGTAATGCCGGTTTAGCCAGCAGCTGCGCCAGCCAGTCTCGTTCGGGTAAGTCCTGATCCGGGCCGATAAAAATACAACTTTCCAGATGACCATTTTCAATACGCGCACCACGGTAACGACCCTGGGCGGTGTCAAAATATTCCACCCACTCCACATCACAGGCATTTTGGCAAAGTAGCTGGCGAGCGCAGTTGGCCCAGTCACCTGCGGCTTCTTCACCGGCCAGTTCGTAACGCCAGAAACCCCGGCCTTTGGAAACCGACCAGTAATTGGCATGACTGATTTTCAGCTTGCGTCGCGACAAAACAAAACCGTACCAGGCCGGCTGGTATTGTTCTATTTTAACCGCGCTGTGTTTAAATTCAGGTTGCCCGGAAATCGGGTCCACAACCGTATCAATTAACTTGCCTACCAGACTGTTACTGGCAAATTGGTCGTTCCAGTGCATCGGGATAAATACACTGCCCGGCTGTTGCGTATCACAAAGGTTGGCTCGTAGCTGACACTGACCCTTGTCATTGCTCACCGTCACCAGACTATTTTCCCTGATGCCAAAATGTTTAGCGTCGTCAAAATGAATGGAAACAAAACTTTCCTGAATATGTCCCGACAAGCGCGCCGACTTGCCTGTGCGTGTCATGGTATGCCACTGGTCACGTATACGACCGGTATTTAATATCAGTGGGTAATCTTTAGAAACCCTTGCAGCCGGTTTTGATGCATTTATTTCTATAAACTGCGCTTTGGATGATTCGGTAAAAAAAGCACCCTCGGCAAACATTCGTTTGCTACCTTGCGGGTTTTGCTTGTTAAGCGGCCATTGCAATGGTCGCATGGTCTCGTAAGCAGCTTCGTCGATATTCTGGTACAGGCTGATATCAAAATCACGCCGGATTTGATCGTCTGTTGAATTCTTATAAGCCGACAAGGCTGCATGTTCTTTAAAAATTTCATGTGGGCGTTCGTAATTAAAGCTTTCTGTAAACCCCATTTGTTGAGCTATTTTAGATACTATCCACCAGTCCGGTCTGGCCTGCCCCGGTGTCGGTAAAAAAGCACGTTGTCGTGATATACGTCGTTCACTGTTGGTCACTGTACCGTCGCGTTCACCCCAGGTTTGTGCCGGGAATAAAACATCGGCATAGGCGGTGGTATCGGTATTACGCATACAGTCCGACACCACTACGAACTCACATTTTTTTAAGGCATCCCTTACAAACTGGCTGTCCGGCAAACTGACCGCCGGGTTGGTTGCCATTATCCAGACGACTTTTATTTTGCCTGCATGGATAGCTTTAAACATGTCGGTGGCTTTTAAACCTTCCTGCTCTGCAATACGCGGTGAGTTCCAGAATTTTTTTACCAGTTCACGATGCTGCTTGTTATCAATCGCCATATGCGCGGCAAGCTGGTTGGCTAACCCGCCCACTTCTCGCCCCCCCATGGCATTCGGTTGACCGGTAAATGAAAACGGGCCCATACCCGGGCGACCAATACGACCGGTAAGTAAATGACAGTTAATAATGGCATTAGCGTTATCTGTACCATAAGCCCATTGGTTAACGCCTTGAGAAAAAACCGTTACCACTCGTTCGGTTCGGGCAAACAGTTTAAAAAAGGCCGCTACCTCTTTGGCCGACAAACCACATTGTTCCGCAACCTGTTCAATACTTGCAGACGTCTTTCGGGCGCTCGCAAGTGCAGTGTCCATACCTTCGGTAAATTGTGAAACAAACAGGTGATTAGTTTCTTCATTATCGGCAAGATAAGCCAGCAAACCATTAAAGAGTTTATGATCAGTTCCCGCTTTAATCGCAAGATAGCTATCTGCAATATCAGCCGTTGCGGTTTTACGCGGGTCGATAACCACCACCATTAAATCCGGGTTATCTTTTTTGGCTTTAACAATACGTTGATATAAAACCGGGTGGCACCATGCGGTGTTCGAGCCGGTTAACACAATCAGCTTGGCTCGTTCCAGATCTTCATAACTACAGGGAACCGTATCCGAACCAAATGCGCGTTTATACGCAGCAACCGCAGATGACATACAAAGACGTGAATTAGTATCGATATTGGCCGTACCAATAAAACCTTTCA
>JALTLP010000249.1 GCA_027001895.1 Chromatiales bacterium
GGCATACCACCGTGCACATAAACGGTTGCATTGCTTATGGGCCTACCATCTGTTGTTTCGATATGCAAAACCCAGCTATGAATTTTTTGCAGCGGCAGCGGAAAAGTCTTGCTGTACAAGCTAACATGATAGTTTTTCTTTTGCGATATCACCGTGGTTGCAGACTGCGGACTGAAGTCACCCTGCTTTATAATATTATTATAAGTAGCCGGTTTAAAATCCAGCGTTGAAGTATAATTTTTTAACATCCGTTGTTTTTTAATTTCACTTTCATCAGCTTGTACAGACTGTTTTTTGTCTGTACTCGTTGAACACGCGGTATTAACAAAAGCTGCAACCGGTAACACCATCAACAGAAAAAATATATTTATTTTTGTATTCATTTATATCACACCAACCAACTACTATTGATGTACTATTTTATATTGAACTGTATTAAAAACAATCTTTAATAAAACAATTTTTTGATCCCCATAAAAAAACCCGCTTCAAAAGAAGCGGGTTTTTGTTTTAACGATATTTCTAAGGTTAAAACATATTGCTTACAGCTTAGAAGTTACCTTCGTCAGCCGGTGTATCAACCGGACCATTAGCAGGCGCCTTTGTTGCGCCACGCATTGGTTGCATAATACCAAAACCAAATTCGTCACGACCATCAGGTAATTCATCGACCAGATTAATACGTGGGAATGTTTTGGCGAATGCAGTGCGGTTAACTGAACCACCCAGACCTTTTACAGTAACAGTTTTAGCTGTACCACTGGTTAAGTCCAGGATTGAGATATCACCACCACTTATATAACGACCAACAGCCTCTACAACATCGAGTGGATAAACGTTATAGCCTGCTGCCTTGCGTGCTGCAAATTGCGATACGCTAACCCATGCAAGCTGGTCACCATACTGGTTACCCACTTTGGCTACGACCTTCATTTTAGTATCCGCACATTGTGTTGTTAAGCCAGGGAAACCGGCTTTAATACAGCTACCTTTGGTAACAATCTGATTACGATTGATACGGTTAAAGTCAGCAAAGTAGTAGTATGCACCCATTGTAAGCGATGCTGGTAATACACCACCGTTACGGTCTGCACCTGTAATCGGATCAACCAGGCGAACATTTGAAGTACGTGAACGTAGCTTACTGCCGTACTTGTCAAAGTTCGGCTGATAAACATCAACATCAAAATTCACACCTGAGTAATTGAAGAACCAGCCACCGCTCCATTTCGGAATATTAGGTTGCTGCGTACCATTGCCTGACAGTTCCAGTGTTTGCACCAGTGAACGAGGCCACCCCAGGAAGTGACACTTGTTTTTCTTGTTGTCATAACGATCAGGGTTGGTTTTATCAAAGATACATTTACCCGTACCACCATCTTCAGCTTCTGGTGATGAAGGGATAACACCTTGAGCAATCATCGCACCAATGGTCAGGCTGTGGTAAAGATCTTTAATCGTGATGTCACCCGGCATAATGGTATTGTTATAACGGAAACCACGGATTTCACCGGCATCTGAACCTGACAGGGCTCGGAATGTATCAGCATAGATATCATGCAAAGTACCTTCTATATCTGCTGGCATCTTCAGGTTTACTGGATCATGCTCGAATGAAAAGCGGTTGCGTTCCAGCACTATATCGGTCTGACCAACAACAAAGTCAAACGGAACTGTCAGCTCATAACCACTGAATGGGTTGGTGAAGCTGTCACCTGGCTGCCAGGTACCGCCACCTGCAACACTGGTGAAGGGTGCTTCAGCATTTTTGATAATGTCAGCAACTTCTGTATCTTCCGGTACAGATTCGTCGATGTCATAGCGTTTCCATTCCCATTCATCAAGCTTGCCCTTTTTAAATTTAAGCTCAAGCAGGCCAACCTGCATACCGTCTTCACCTTCTTCAACAATAACGGTTTTGTTAACACCGTCAGCATTGGTTGCAACAACAGGTAACCGAGTACGTTCATGCGTATCTGAAGACAGAATAATTTCAGGGAAACGAACACCGGTAGGCATGACCGTTGTTTCTGCATTCCACAGGTTTTCAGGAATACCGGCTTCTGACATAACAACAACGATGTCGACACCTTCACCTTTCCAGGGCTGCCCCGTTGCTGAATTGATGTAACGGGTATCACTACCTGCTGGAGCACGCAAGATTTCAGTGAACTTAACAATTTCAGGAACTGTACGGAAGTTTACCGTTGAACCTTTAATCGGGCTGGTACCACCGGTTTTATCCAGTTGTTCAGCAGACTTGTCACGGTTAGGGTGATCGCCACCCCATTTAATCGGTTTGTTCTGTGGGAACTTTACACCACCCATACAGTTAGTAAATGATAAGCCCCATGTTACGCGAGAACTTACAACCTGTGGACCACGGTTTGTGGTACAGCCAATAAAACCAATTTTGATTCCGTTAACCGTTTGCACGTGGTACGGGTCGGTAAACAGTTCACCTGCACCTTTAGCGACAACACCCGGACCTGGATCACTGCCATTGAAGTAAGCATTGGCTGATATAGTACGGTAACGACGACGTTCGCCATCACTTGAGGTTTTAAATGCTGTCGCTTCATTAAAGCCACGATACACTTTACCGCTTGGGTCTTCCGGAATCATGAACATTTTTGAATATTCAGAAGGGTCAATCGGTTTAATATCTGCATCCGTACCGAGTAATTGTTGGTAACGGTATAAACCGTACACATATTCCCAGTTACCAGGAGCAAATACGTCAGGACCTAATGCATCCCAGATATCAACCATTGCACGACCCTGGGTATAAGTTGCTAAAGCACTACCCTGGATACTGTCGCCTGTATGTCCCCAGACGATTTTACCTTTATGTTTGGCTTTTAACTTTTTGATTACTGTGGCTGCTCGTGCAAGTCCCCCTTCGAGCAAGCCGGTTGCATCAGCACGCGCATTTGGATGTGATTGTGTATCACCATGTAAATCACCGGTGTGCATGATGTATATTTTTCTCTTGTCTTCTTTTTTCTTGTGTGCAATAGCGGACGTCATAACTGACGTTGATAAAGCCATCAACAAGAAGCCATAAAGACATTTTTGTTTAAATTGTTTAGGCATGGAAATCTCCCTGAATAATTATTATTTTGTTCACTAAAGCTTTGGTTAAAAACAGCGCCCAAAACTTTAGTAAGTTAAGATTAGCATAAGGCTGTTAAAAATAAAAACAGGTAAGTTTATGTAAGCCTTTGAAATAAAAGCTGTATATTTGATATGGATTGCATAAAACAACCTTTTCATTACAATCAAAGCAACGCAATGTTGTGAAACAGCAACACATGAAATTGCAAAAAACAAACTCTTGATTAATTAACAACCAGGATGAATAATAAATATACAAAAGATAGCTTTATTTGCTTAAATTAGCTTCAAACAAAATTGCATAACACTGCAAAAAAAATATATTTTTTTATCATTGCAAAATAAAGTGGTGTATTTACGAAGCATACCGTCAAATCCTGTCGATGATAGATTGAATGCATATAAC